>JAHEDN010000153.1 GCA_024641225.1 Burkholderiales bacterium
GCGGTAGATGCAGTGCACGCTTTCGGCGCCCAGCCTCAGCGAGACGCGCAACGCATCCATTGCCGTGTTGCCGGCGCCGATCACCGCGACGTGCTTGCCGGGCAACAGCGGCGTGTCGAAATTGGGAAAATCGCGCGCCCGCATCAGATTGCAGCGGGTGAGCAGTTCGTTGGCCGACAGCACGCCGTTCAGCGACTCGCCCGGGATGCCCATGAAGCTCGGATACCCGGCGCCGGTGCCGACGAACACCGCGTGAAAGCCCATCTCGGTCAGCATCTGCTCGATGGTGAACAGGCGGCCTACCAGCGTGTTGGATTCGAAGCGGATGCCCAGCTTGCGCAGGTTGTCGATCTCGGCGTTGATGACTTCGTTGGGCAGGCGGAAGTCCGGGATGCCGTACTTGAGCACGCCTCCGGGTTCATGCAGCGCCTCGTAGACGACCACCTCGCAGCCCGCTTTGGCGAGGTCCGCGGCGCAGGCCATTCCGGCCGGGCCGGAACCGACGATGCCGACACGGAAGCCGGCCGGTTCGATGTACGGGACGCTGGCCCAGCCCTCGCGGATCGCCATGTCGCCCACGAAGCGTTCGAGGCGGCCGATCGCGACCGGCTCGAGCGTCTGCCCGACCGTGCACACGCCTTCGCACTGGTTCTCCTGCGGGCAGACGCGGCCGCAGATCGCCGGCAGCAGGTTGGTGTCGGTGAGGATGTCGTAGGCACCGTGATAGTGCTTCTCGTTGATCTTCTGGATGAATCCCGGGATGTCGATCTCCACCGGGCAGCCGCGCACGCACGGCTGGTCCGGGCACATCAGGCAGCGCTCGGCCTCGCGCGTGGCTTCCTGCACGTTGTAGCCGCACGAGACTTCAGTGAAATTCGTTGCCCGCTCGAGCGGGTCTTGTTCTTGAATCGGGGTCCGCTCCTGCGGAATGGTTCGGATCGTTTTCTTCTTCGTCGCCATCGCCATCATCCATCCGTGGAGGGGCGGTCGAGCGACGTGACCTCCATCTCGGTTTCGACCGTGCCGCGCAGCCGGCACGCCTCCTGGAAGCGCTCGAGCGCCTCGCGTTCGGACTGCTTGAAGCGCACCAGGCGCGCCATCAGATCGTCGAAGTCGACCTGGTGTCCGTCGAAGTCGGGGCCGTCGACGCAGGCGAACTTGACCTGATCGCCGATCTTCACCCGGCAGCCGCCGCACATGCCGGTGCCGTCGACCATCACCGGATTAAGGCTGACGATGGTCTTGATCTTGTGCGGCCGCGTGGTCTCGGCGCAGCCCTTCATCATGATCGGCGGGCCGATCGCGACGACCTCGTCGATGTCCGCCTGGGCGGCGATCGCCTGCTTGATCCCTTCGGTGACCAGACCCTTGATGCCGGCCGAACCGTCGTCGGTGCAGACGATAAGTTCGTCGCAAACGGCGCGGAACTTGTCCTCCCAGAACATCAGGTCGCGGTTGCGGAAGCCGATCACGCCGATCACGTAGGCGCCGCTTTCCTTGTAGCCGCGTGCCTGCGGATAGATCGGCGCCACGCCGAGTCCGCCGCCAACGCAGACCACCTTCTTCGCCGCGCCGATATGGCTCGGAATGCCCATCGGTCCGACCACGGCAAACAGACTGGTGCCGACGCGGCAATTGGCCTGCATTTCCCGGGTGGTCTTGCCGACCGCCTGGATCACCAGCGTGATCGTGCCCTTGACGGCATCGAAATCCGCAATCGTCAGCGGAATCCGCTCGCCGTGCTCATGCTCCATCACGATGACGAACTGGCCCGGTTTGGCGGCCCTGGCCATCATCGGATGTTCGATTTCCAGCAGGTAGGTGACGTCGGAGAAATCCTCGCGCGCGACGATGCGGTAACCCGCTGCAGATGCTGTGTCCGGCATAGTGCTCCTTGCCACTGCGTGGCTCTTTCCCGCTGCGCTGGATTCCGGGAAGCCGCCGCGGGATCCTCATGCGCCGCCCGAATTCGGGCGAAGCTTCCGCTAGTGGGATACACCGTGTC
This sequence comes from Burkholderiales bacterium, assembly GCA_024641225.1. Classification (GTDB taxonomy): domain Bacteria; phylum Pseudomonadota; class Gammaproteobacteria; order Burkholderiales; family Burkholderiaceae_F; genus JADJWR01. Next base: position 2,006 of record JAHEDN010000153.1, read on the forward strand.
TTGATCTCGGGCAAGGAGGGGGGGATTGGAGCCCGGCGGCTCTGCCGCGTTGGCGGCGATGCCGAAATCCGCTGCTCGACCCCGAGCTTGCTGCCGCCCAACGGCAGAGTCCAATCCGGGCCGCGATGCCCTGCGCCAGCGCCCATTCGGGCGGCTTCGCCATGGCCCGACAAGGGTGAATCCATGACTCCGTGATGCTACCATCGCGCGCTCGGTCTGCAGGGGCCCGTCACTGGCGCCTCGTGCCGACTGCACGCGAACCGTGACGCCGTGAAGCGGCAAAGCGGCACCCGAACGCGGCGCCCGGAGGTGACCGCAGCGGGCATCCTGGGCGAGAAACTCGTTTTCAAGGGACGAACGCGATGATCCGTCAGCTGCAGCTGAACTCCTACCTGTTTGGCGGTAATGCTCCGTACGTCGAGGAGCTTTACGAGAAATATCTCGACAACCCCGCCTCGGTGCCCGACAAGTGGCGCACCTATTTCGACCAGATGCAGCTGGTGCCAGCCGCCGACGGCTCGGCGAGCACACCCGACGTCGCGCACGCGCCGATCGTCGAGTCGTTTGCCCTGCGCGCCAAGAGCGGTGCGCTGCGCCCTTTAGTGGCGCCGACCGACCTCTCGGTTGCGCGCAAGCAGGTCCACGTCCAGTCGATCATCGCCGCCTATCGGTTCCTCGGCGCGCGCTGGGCAGACCTCGACCCGCTGAAGCGCCAGGAGCGACCGGCCATTGCCGAGCTGGAGCCCGGCTTCTACGACCTGACCGAAGCCGACATGGACATCGTCTTCTCGGCCTCGAACACTTACTTCGGCCAGGAGCAGATGACGCTGCGCGAGATCATCAAGGCGCTGCGGCAGACCTATTGCGGCACGATCGGCGCCGAGTTCATGTACATCACCGACCCGGCGCAGAAGCGCTGGTGGCAGCAGCGGCTCGAATCGACGCGCTCGACGCCGAGCTTCACCGGCGAGGAGAAGCGGCGCATCCTCGATCGGCTGACCGCCGCCGAGGGACTCGAGCGGTTCCTGCACACCAAGTACGTCGGCCAGAAGCGCTTTTCGCTGGAGGGCGGCGAGAGCTTCATTGCGGCGATGGACGAGGTCGTGCAACGGGGCGGCGAAAACGGCGTCGAGGAAATCGTCATCGGCATGGCCCACCGCGGCCGGCTGAACGTGCTGGTTAACACGCTCGGCAAGATGCCGAAGGACCTGTTCGCCGAGTTCGAAGGCAAGGCCGCCGGCGACCTGCCGGCCGGCGACGTCAAGTACCACATGGGCTTCTCCAGCGACGTGCCAACGCCCGGCGGCCCGCTGCACCTGTCGCTGGCCTTCAACCCGTCGCACCTGGAGATCGTCAACCCGGTAGTCGAGGGCTCGGTACGCGCGCGGCAGGAGCGGCGCGGCGACGTCGAGGGCGCCAAGGTGGTACCCGTGATCGTGCACGGCGACGCGGCCTTCGCCGGCCAGGGCGTGGTGATGGAGACGCTCAACCTGGCGCAGACGCGCGGTTACGGCACCGGCGGCACGGTGCACATCGTGATCAACAACCAGATCGGCTTCACCACCTCCGATCCGCGCGACACGCGCTCGACGCTGTACTGCACCGACGTCGTGAAGATGATCGAGGCGCCGGTGCTGCACGTGAACGGCGACGACGCGGAGGCGGTGGTTTTCGCGGTCCAGCTGGCGATGGACTACCGGCGGCAGTTCAGCAGCGACGTGGTGATCGACATCGTCTGCTTCCGTCGCCTCGGCCACAACGAGCAGGACACGCCGGCGGTCACCCAGCCGCTGATGTACAAGCGCATCGGCCAGCACCCCGGCACGCGCAAGCTCTACGCCGACAAGCTCATCACACAGGGCGTGCTGGCCGCCGGCGAGCCGGACGAGATGGTGAAGGCGTATCGGGCGGCGATGGACGAGGGCCGGCACACCGTCGACCCAGTGCTCACCAACTACAAGAGAAAGTACTCGGTCGACTGGTCGCCGTTCCTCCACCGCAAGTGGACCGACCACGCCGACACCGCCGTGCCGCTAGCCGAGCTGAAGCGGCTGGGAGAGCGGATCACGACGATCCCCGAAGGCTTCAAGCTGCACCCGCTGGTCGAGAAGGTGATTGCCGATCGCCGCGCGATGGCCGAGGGCACGCAGCGGCTCGATTGGGGGATGGGCGAGCACCTCGCGTTCGCCTCGCTCGTCTCCGGCGGCTACCCGGTGCGCATCACCGGCCAGGACAGCGGCCGTGGCACCTTTACTCACCGACACTCGGTACTGCACAGGCAGAACCGCGAGCGCTGGGACGAGGGCACCTACGTCCCGCTGCAGAACGTCTCCGAGAAGCAGGCGCTCTTTACGGTTATCGATTCGGTGCTCTCCGAGGAGGCCGTGCTGGCCTTCGAGTACGGCTACGCCAGCGCCGAGCCGAACACGCTGGTGATCTGGGAGGCGCAGTTCGGCGACTTCGTCAACGGCGCCCAGGTCGTGATCGACCAGTTCATCAGTTCCGGCGAAGTGAAGTGGGGCCGCCAGGCGGCACTGACGCTGATGCTTCCGCACGGCTACGAAGGCCAGGGCCCTGAGCACTCCTCGGCCCGCCTTGAGCGCTTCCTGCAAATGGCGGCGGACAACAACATGCAGATCGCGCAGCCGACCTCGGCAGCGCAGATCTTCCATCTGCTGCGGCTGCAGATGATCCGCCCACTGCGCAAGCCGCTGGTGATCATGACGCCCAAGTCGCTGCTGCGGCACAAGGACGCGACGTCCGAACTCGCCGACCTCGCCCGAGGCGAGTTCCAGACGGTGATCGGCGAAACAGGGGCAGTCGATCCGAAGAAGGTCAAGCGGGTCATCGCCTGCTCGGGCAAGGTCTACTACGACCTGCTGGCGACGCGGCGTGACCGCGACGTCGACGACGTCGCCGTGCTGCGGATCGAGCAACTCTACCCGTTCCCGCACAAGGCGCTGGCGAGCGAATTGAAGCAGTATCCGCGCGCCACCGAAATCGTCTGGTGCCAGGACGAGCCGGCCAACCAGGGCGCCTGGTTCTACGTGCAGCACCACATCCTGGAGAACATGGCCGACGGCCAGCGGCTCGGCTACGCCGGCCGGCCGGCATCGGCATCGCCCGCGGTGGGCTACTACGCCAAGCACAACGAGCAGCAGAAAGCGCTGCTCGACGCCGCCTTCAGCAAACTCAAGGGGATGCTGCTGCACAAGTGAAGCGTGAAGCCCGCCCGGTGCGCCGCCTGCCCAGCGCCCGCCTCGCATCCCGGCCTTGGACTCTCACGTCTCACCTTCTACTTTCTCGCGGAAGACCAAGATGGCCATAGTCGATGTCAACGTGCCGCAGCTATCGGAATCGGTTGCCGAGGCGACGCTGCTGCAGTGGAAGAAGCAGCCGGGCGACGCGGTTGCGATGGACGAGATCCTGATCGAGGTCGAAACCGACAAGGTCGTGCTCGAGGTGCCGGCGCCGGTCGCTGGCGTGATCACCGAAGTGATCCGGCCCGACGGCAGCACCGTCACCGCCGGTGAACTGATCGCCCGCATCGACAGTGAGGCCAAGGCGGCGGCCGCCGCTGCGGCGCCGGCTCCCGCGCCCGAACCCAAGGCAGCGACGCCTGCACCTGCGCCAGTGCCTGCGCCCGCAGCGAAGGGCGACGTGGCCATGCCGGCGGCGGCCAAGCTGATGGCGGACAAGGGCATCGCGCCGGCGCAAGTCACCGGCACCGGCAAGGACGGGCGTATCACCAAGGGCGACGTGCTCGGGGCTGCTGCTGCAAAGCCGGCGGCCACACCGGCGCCGGCTCCCGCAGCGCTCCCCGTCGCCAGGCCTGCACTGCCGCAGGTGCAGGCGCCCGTCGATCTCGCAATCCTCGCGGACCGGCCCGAGCAGCGCGTGCCGATGTCGCGCCTGCGCGCGCGCGTGGCCGAGCGGCTCGTGCAGTCGCAGTCGACGGCGGCGATCCTGACCACGTTCAACGAGGTCAACATGCAGCCGGTGATGGACCTGCGCAACCGGTACAAAGACCGCTTCGAAAAGGAGCACGGCGTGAAGCTCGGCTTCATGTCCTTCTTCGTCAAGGCGGCGGTCACGGCGCTGAAGAAGTACCCGGTGGTCAACGCCTCGGTCGACGGCAACGACATCGTCTACCACGGCTACTTCGACATCGGCATCGCGGTGGGTTCGCCGCGCGGCCTGGTGGTGCCGATCCTGCGTGACGCGGACCAGATGACGTTCGCCGACATCGAAAAGAAGATCGCCGACTTCGGCAAGCGGGCCGGCGAGGGCAAGCTGGCGCTCGAGGAACTCACTGGCGGCACGTTCTCGATTTCCAACGGTGGCGTGTTCGGCTCGATGCTGTCGACGCCGATCATCAACCCGCCCCAGTCGGCGATTCTCG
>JAHEDN010000154.1 GCA_024641225.1 Burkholderiales bacterium
CGCGTCGACGCGCGTATCGCACCGCGCCCTCGAGCAGCGCGGTGGCGACGCCCTGGTGCCGGTACTGCGCCGGCACGACGAAGCAGACGATCGACCACACCGGCAGATCGTCCACCGGTTTCATGACCGGTGAGCGTTGCAGTTTCGCGAAATCGCGTCTCGGCCCGAGCGTGACCCAGCCGACGGGAACCTTGCCGCGGTAGCCGATCAGTCCCGGGGGTGGATCTGCCGAGGCCAGCGCCAGCAGTCGTTTCTTGCGGACGGCCCGCGGCGTCGAACCGGCCGGCCATTCCTGTCGGCCGCTCTCCCGGTAGTACATGCACCAGCATCCGCGCGCGATCGAGCAGCCCCTGGCCTCGAACACGGCCTCGAGGTCGGGCCAACGGTCGGGCGTCAACGGTCGGACGGTGAGTTTCATGAGCGTTCTCCTCGCCGCGATTCGGGGTTGGCGATGGCAAGCGGAACGGCCGCCTGGGCGAGGCAGCGCCTGCCTGGCGCGGCTAGTGCTGCTGCTTCGTCCGTAACGCCTCGCGCCGGGCCAGGCTTTCCTTCGGCCAGTGTTCGGACGCGCGGTAGTACTCGTGCATCGCCGGTGTTTCCGGAGGCAGCACGACCCAGGGCTGCTTTGAGTCCGTGAAGATGTGGATGTCCGGCGGCAGGCGGTCGGGTTCGTCGAGCGTGCCGACGCGCACGAAGCGCACGGCATCGCCGGCGCCGGCGTAGCTGCTCCACACTGCCACGCGGCAGCGCGCGCAGCGTGCGATTTTCTGCCCCTTGCCGCTCGCCGACGGCGTATCGACGATCTCGACGTCGCCCTGCAGCAGTTGCACCCGATCCGCCTCGATCAGGGCATTGAGCGCGAAGGCCGACCCGGTCTCCCGCTGGCACCAGCGGCAATGGCAGCAGTGCACGAACAGCGGCTTCGATGTCATCCGGTAGCGCACGTGGCGGCAGGTGCAGCCGCCTTCGAAAGTGAGTGGCGTTTTCGTCATGCGTCTTGCCGCTTCGGAGCGGATCGCTCAGTGCGCGAACTTCACCAGCTCACACGCGTTCCACGCGATACCCTGGCCAGGCCGGGCGGGCACGATAAGCCGGCGGTCCTTCGGTTCGAACGCACCGGCAGCCTGCATCGACACCGCGCACCTCGTGCGACGCGATCTCCGCTTCGATGCCGGTAGCACCAACACAAAGCGCGGCGCCCGCCCTGCATTTCAGGGCGCGGCGGCGCCGCCGGTCTCGACCGGTTCTGCACGAAGCACGAGTCGCCTGAGCAGGCCGGCAAGCGCGAACAGCCACGCCGCGAATGCCACCCAGATCATCCCCTGCGAAATCCACTGCAGCGGCGGGAAGTCGGCGGCCAGCCCGAGCCGCGCGCTGGCTACCGCGTACATGCCGAGCGGAAAGACGAAGCTCCACATGATCGGTTCGTAGCGCAGCGGCAAACGGCTCGCGCCGTGCTTCCAGAAACCGAACAGGAACAGCATCGGTATCCACCACGTGCCCCAGGCCCAGATCATCAGCGTGAAGCCGTCGATGAACGGCCGCTGCGCGGCCAAAAACGGCAGGCGCGGGTCCTCGGTCAGCAGGGTGGTGCCGGCGTTGGCGCTGATCGCGGCCGCACCCATGATCACCCAGAGCAGCGGCGAGATGTCCTGCGGTTTCAGCGTCAGGAAGAAGATGCGGTAGCAGAACAGCGTGACGAAGATCCCGTAGAAGATGAGCCCGAGCCCCCACAGCATGTGCACTTCGACCATCATGTATCCGGCATACGGCCCCAGTTCGGGCGCAAGCCGCGCGCCGAGCAGCACCAGCGACTGGGTGCCGACGATCGAAATCAGCCATCCGCCGTGGACGATGTTGACGTTGTGCTCGTGGGTGAGAAAGGTGAGCACGCTGAAGGCAAGATAGAGCAGCGTGCACCACGCCGCGAAGGCGAAGATCCAGCAGCCCAGCGCCAGACCGGGGTGGCCGCGGTCGAGCAGCAGCAGGCCGACGATGTCGGTCGCGGCAACCAGCGTGAAGAACGAGAAGACCATGCGCGGATTGAGCAGGTCGTCGCGCACCGCCTGCGCGAACAGGACCGCTCGCCCGGCGCTGAGTGCGAGCAGCGTCAGCCAGGCGCCGAGCGCGAAGATGAAGAAGGCTTCCGCGAGGACGTCGAAGTGCAGCGTCTGGAAGCCGATGGAAATGATGCCGCTGGCCATGACCATCGCGAAGTTGCCCGGGTGCAGGACCTGCAGCGTGAATCGGGGTGGCGGCATGTCGGCGGCGGGCTGGCGAGTGGTCTTGCGGCGACGGGCAGTCTAGGCGTTGGCACGCAACCTTGCCGTGGCAGTGCGCCGTTCGTTCCACAGGGAGGCAGTGACCATCGCTCAGCGGCAGTGCGGCGCAAGCGTCACGCCTGCGGCTTGCGCAGCCAGTAATCGCGCATCAGCTCGTGCGACCAGGCGGGCTGAATCAGCGCGCCGCGCGGCAGGAACTCGGCCATCACGGGCTTGATGTCGAGCACCGGCGTGGCGTCGATGGCGTCCAGTTCGGCGACGAGCAGTTCGTTGCCCTCGACGCGCACGATGCGGCAGATCGTGCTGCCGATGCGGTTGGGCCGGTTCTTGCCCCGCTGCGCGAAGATGCCGACCGAGGGCCAGTCGGGGTTGTTGCGCGGGTGGCGGGCGCCGGTGACGATGCGGGACGGCTCCACCTCATGGAACACGAAGAGAATCTCCGCGTGCGAGAACTCCGCCAGGCCCTGCAGCGCCTCGGCAGGCAGCCCTTCGGCAAGCTCGATGCGTGCTTCTTCACCGCCCCAATAATCGTCCTCCGCATGCGGACGCGACGCATGGACGATCCCGACCGGCTTCATGGCGAACTGCACCATCCATCCTCCCTGTTGCGCTCGGCGCGAGACGAAGCGCGGGCAGTCTAGGAAGCGGGTCGCTGCGGGTCAACGCGGCACCGCCAGCCCCGGTCCAGCACGTTCGAGCACGGCCATGGCATGCACGCAACGGCGGTCTTCCTCGAGCAGGTAGTCGGACATCATCCAGCTGCACGCAGCGCGCCGGCGCGCTCTGCAAGAATGCATCCACTAACGTACGTGAACGATGGGCGAAGCTTCAGCGATTCGACCGGCGAGGTTGCCGCAGGACCTTGAGTCAGTGCGCGCCCTGTTTCGCGATTACGCGGCCGGCCTGGGAGTCGACCTGAGCTTCCAGGGGTTCGAGGAGGAGCTTGCAGCGCTCCCGGGCAGGTACGCGCCTCCTGCGGGGCGGCTGCTGCTGGCATGGACCGACGACGAGGCCGTGGGCTGCGTTGCCCTACGACCGCTGGCAGAGAGGAACTGCGAGATGAAGCGTCTGTACGTTCGGCCGACAGCTCGCGGCGGGCAGCTCGGCCGCCACCTGGTTGAACGGGTGTGCCAGGAGGCGCATGACGCAGGGTATGCGCGAATCTTCCTCGACACGCTGCCCACGATGCACTCGGCGCAGGCGTTGTATCGGTCGCTGGGATTCCGGGAAGTCGGCGCCTACGTGTTCAATCCGGTTCCCGGGTCGAAGTACTTCGCGCGAGACCTGTAGCGCGGCGCTTCGCCTCAGCCCGCCGTCACTCTCGCCGGCAACGCCATGGCCAGCACCTGCGCCACGTGCAGCACGTCGCGCCGCGCGCCGTCGTGGATCTGGTGGCGGCAGCTGGTGCCGTCGGCAACGATCAGCGCATCTGCGGGTGCGTTGCGCACCGCGGGCAGCAGCGCAGCCTCGGCCATCGCCATCGAGGCGTCGTGGTGCGCAGCCTCGTAGCCGAAGCTGCCGGCCATGCCGCAGCAGCTCGACTCGATCGTCTGCACTTTCAGCTCCGGCACCAGGCCCAGCGCCGCGGCGACATCGGGCATCGCGCCGAAGGCTTTCTGGTGGCAGTGCCCGTGCAGCAGCACGGTGCGCGGCAGCCGCTCGAAGGCAAGCGCGAAGCGGCCGGCCTTCGCCTCGCGGGCGACGAATTCCTCGAACAGGAAACTGGCCGGCGCCAGTTCCTTCGCCCCTTCGCCTAACCGCAGCACGAGGAACTCGTCGCGGAACGACAGCAGGCAAGACGGCTCGAGCCCGACCACGCTGGCGCCGGCGCGCACGTACGGCAGCAGCGCGTCGAGCGTGCGCTGCGCCTCGGCGCGCGCGCGATCGACCATGCCCGTGCCGAGGTAGGTTCGTCCGCAGCACAGCGGCCGGCCGTCGCCGCCGACCAGCACCGTGACGTCGTAGCCGGCCGCCTGCAGCACGCGGCGCGCGGCGGCGAGGTTGGCGGGCTCGAAAGCGTTGTTGAAGGTGTCGGCGAACAGCACCACGCGCTTGCCGTCGGCTGCGACGGCGCTGCCGGCGCGGGTGACCGGCGTCGAGCGGGTGAAGGTGTCGCTGCGGAACTCGGGCAGGCTGCGCTGCGCATCGAGTCCGGTCAGCCGCTGCGCCAGCCGCGCCAGCGGCGCGGAGCGATTGCGCAGGTTGGCGAGCCACGGCGCGCGCGCAGCCCACTCGGCATAGCGCGGCAGATGGCCGATCAGGCGGTCGCGCAGGCTGTGGCCATGGCGGCGCTTGTAGTGATGAAGAAACTCGATCTTCATCTTCGCCATGTCGACGCCGGTCGGGCACTCGCGCCGGCAGCCCTTGCAGCTGACGCACAGCTCCATCGCCTCGTAGACCTTATCGGAGGCCAGCGCATCGGGGCCGAGCTGGCCCGAGAGCGCCAGCCGCAGCGTGTTGGCGCGGCCGCGGGTGAGGTGCTGCTCGTCGCGCGTGACACGGAAGCTCGGGCACATGGTGCCGGCGTCGAACTTGCGGCAGTGGCCGTTGTTGTTGCACATCTCGACGGCCTTGCCGAAGCCCTGCGCCGGGTCGCCGCCGGTACCCGGCTCGGTCAGCAGCTCGGTGACCGGATCGTTGTGAACATCCCAAGCGCTCCAGTCGAGCACCGGCTCGAGCGGGGCGATCGCATAGCCCGGCCCGTAGCGGAACAGGCTGCGGTCATTCATCTGCGGCGCACGGACGATCTTGCCCGGGTTGAACAGCCCCTGCGGATCGAACAGGTCCTTGATCTGCTCGAAGGCCTGCGTCAGGCGCGATCCGAACTGCCAGCGCACCCATTCGCTGCGCGACAGCCCGTCGCCGTGCTCGCCCGAGTACGCGCCCTTGAACTTGCGCACCAGTTCCGAAGCTTCGGTCGCGATCTCGCGCATCAGCTGTGCGCCGTCCATGCGCATGTCGAGGATCGGCCGCACGTGCAGCGTGCCGACCGACGCGTGCGCGTACCAGGTGCCGCGCGTGCCGTGCCGGGCGAACACCTCGGTCAGGGCCGACGTGTACTCCGCGAGGTGTTCCAGCGGCACCGCGCAGTCCTCGATGAAGCTCACCGGTTTGCCGTCGCCGCGCAGGCTCATCATGATGTTGAGGCCCGCCTTGCGCACTTCCCACAGCGCCTTCTGCGACGGGTCGTCGACCATCGGCACCACGGCGTCCGGCAATCCGAGGTCGCCGATCAACTGTTCCAGTGTCGACAGCTTCGCGATCAGCGACTCCGCGTCGCTGCCCGCGAATTCGACCAGCAGGATCGCTTCCGGCTCGCCGATCAGCGCCGAATCGATGACCGGGCGGAACGCCGGGTTGGCGCGCGACAGGTCGATCATCGTGCGGTCGACCAGTTCGACCGCGGTCGGTCCCAGCCTGACGATGTGCTGCGCCGAGTCCATCGCCTTGTAGAAGGTCGGGAAGTTGACCACCCCGAGCACGCGGTGCGCGGGCAATGGCGCAAGTTTCAGCCGTAACCGGCGGAAGTAGGCGAGCGTGCCTTCCGAGCCGACCAGCAGCTGGCCGAGGTTGACGCCATCGGTGGTGTACGGCCGCTCCGACTGCGGATGGAATACGTCGAGGTTGTAGCCGCCGACGCGCCGCATCACCTTCGGCCAGACCGCGTCGATCTCGGCGCGATGCTGCTGCGCGAGCGCGCGCACCGCCTCGCCCAGTTCGCGCGCACGTCCCGTCGCCTCGTCGAACCGGCCGAAACTGGCCTGCGTGCCGTCGGCGAGCCACGCGTCGATGCCGGCGACGTTGTGCACCATGTTGCCGTAGGCGATCGAGCGGCTGCCGCACGAATTGTTGCCGGCCATGCCGCCGAGCGTGGCCTGCGCCGAGGTCGACACGTCGACCGGGTGCCACACGCGATGCTTCTTCAGGTGCGCGTTGAGCGCGTCGAGCACGATGCCGGGCTGCACCTCGACTTCATTGCGCTCGAGGTCGAGCGCGGTCACCTCGCGCAGGCCCTTGGTGTTGTCGATCACCAGCGCGGCGCCCACCGTCTGGCCGCATTGCGACGTGCCTCCGCCGCGCGGCAGCACCGGCACCTTGTGCGTGGCGGCG
>JAHEDN010000155.1 GCA_024641225.1 Burkholderiales bacterium
GTGGCCGAAGGCGGCATCCGCGAGCTGGCGGCGCACTGGGACCGCTGGCCGCACCTCGCCGACTGGAGCGCCGACGGCCGTCACCTCGTCGCCAGCGCCGATGATGATGGGATCACGGCGGTCTTCACCATCGACTGCACCGCGAACACCGTTGAACGCGTTTCCGCACCGGCTGTCGGCGGTGCGCATGCCGATCTCGCGGCGCTCGCCGATGGTCGCATCGCCGGCATCCGCTCGACGCTGCTCGAAGCCCCCGAGTGTTTCGTCACCGACCCACGCGCCGGCAGCACACCCAAGGTGCTGGCCCGCCTGTCCGGCCAGGAGAAGACCGGCTTCGCCACCGTCGAGAACCTACGTGTGACCTCGACCGATGGCACCGCGATCCAGACGTTCCTCGTCAAGCCGAAGGACGCGCGGGGTCCGGTCCCGCTGCTGCTGTGGATCCACGGGGGCCCGATCGGCATGGACCAGGACGGCTGGCACTGGCGCTGGAATCCGTTGCTGGCCGTGGCCCAGGGCTACGCAGTGGCGCTGCCGAATCCGCGTGGCTCCACGGGGTTCGGCCAGGAGTTCATCCAGGGCATCTGGGGCAACGTCTGGGGCGCGCAGTGCTACGAGGACCTGATGGCGGTGACCGATGCACTCGCCGCGCGGCCCGACATCGACGGCACGCGCACGATGGCCATGGGCGGCAGCTTCGGCGGCTACATGACCAACTGGATCGGCTCGCAGACCGACCGTTTCCGCTGCCTGATCACGCATGCCAGCATCGCCACGATGGCGCAATTCACCGGCACCACCGATCACCCGGCCTGGTGGTACCTCGAAATGGGCGGCGAGGATCCCTATGCGGACATGGCGAAGTTCGACCGCTTCGCACCGATCCGCTACGTCAAGAAATGGACGACGCCGACGCTGATCATCCACGGCGAACTCGACTACCGCTGCCCGATCAACGAGGGGCTCAATCTCTTCGAGGCGCTGCAATACCACGGCGTGCCGAGCGAACTGCTCGTCTTCCCCGACGAGAATCACTGGATCCTGAAGCCGCGCAACGTCGTCGCCTGGTACGAGGCGGTGCTCGAGTTCATCGGCAGGCACCTGAAGACATGAGCGCCGCACGGCCGTTCCGAAGGCGCTGGGCCTTGCAGGCCGCGCTCGCGCAAGCATGTGCTCGCCCGCTCGCAGGCGCGGGTCATGCCGCAGGGCATGACGCCGCGTCCGGCTCGCGCCCCCTCGGGGGGACAGCCCGCAGGGCGAAGGGGGCGCCATGACCGAGTTCGTCGACACCCAGTCCGTTCGCGAGTACCTGCTCGGCCTGCAGCGCCGGATCGTCGAGCGCCTCGAGGAACTCGACGGCAAGCCCTTCCTCGCCGACAAGTGGGAGAAGCCACCGGGCAGCCTGCTCGGCGGCGGCGGGCTGACGAGGATCGTCGAGGACGGCAACCTGCTCGAACGCGGCGGCGTCGGCTTCTCGCACGTGGTCGGCGAGCGGCTGCCACCATCGGCAACCGCGCAGCGTCCCGAGCTTGCCGGCCGCGCCTTCGAGGCGCTGGGCGTATCGCTGGTATTCCACCCGCGCAATCCGTACGTGCCCACGGTGCACATGAACGTGCGGCTGTTCCGCGCGCATGCCGACGGCCAGCCCGACGTGTACTGGTTCGGCGGCGGGATGGATCTCACGCCGTACTACGGTTTCGAGGACGACGCGATCCACTTCCACGCCACCTGCAAGGCGGCGCTGCAGCCTTTCGGCCCGGCGCAATACCCGCGCTTCAAGCGCTGGTGCGACGAGTACTTCTTCCTCAGGCACCGCAACGAACCGCGTGGCATCGGCGGCGTGTTCTTCGACGACTTCCACGAACTCGGCTTCGAGCGCAGCTTCGCGATGCAGCGCGCGGTCGGCGATGCGTTTCTGGACGCCTACGTGCCGATCCTCGAACGCCGGAGGAACCTGCCGTACGGCGACCGCGAACGTTCGTTCCAGGCCTACCGGCGCGGCCGCTACGTCGAGTTCAACCTGGTGTTCGACCGCGGCACGTTGTTCGGCCTGCAATCGGGCGGCCGCACGGAGTCGATCCTGATGTCGCTGCCGCCAAAGGTCGAGTGGAAGTACGACTGGCAGCCGCAGCCGGGCACGCCGGAAGCGAAGCTGTATTCGGATTTCCTGCGGCCGCGCGACTGGGCCTGAACGCATGACGCTTGAAGCGGCCCGCGGCCGCGACGATAGATGAAGGGCGGGGTCGAGCCCTCGTCAACGCCTGCCGGGCAGGCATCATCGGTCGCGCAGCGGCCCCCATCAATCATCGGCTTTCTGGGAGGCAGCTTCGATCCGATTCACGTCGGGCATCTGCAGCTTGCGCGCGATGCGCTGGCGCAGTTGCAGCTTGCCGAAGTCCGCTTTGTCCCCGCCGGCCAGCCTTGGCAGAAAGGCGAGATGACCGACGCCGCGCACCGCGCGCAGATGGTGCTGGCGGCGATCCGGGACGAACCGCGCTTCATGCTCGGCATGCGCGAGATCGAGCGACCCGGACCGACCTACACAATCGACACGCTTCGCGAACTGCGTGAAGCGCTCGGCGAAGACGCGTCGCTCGTGCTGATCATGGGCTCCGACCAGTTCGAACGCCTCGATACCTGGCGCGACTGGACTCGACTGCTCGATTTCGCGCACCTGGCCGTGGCGCGCCGCGCCGACGCCGTACTCACGCCCGGCTACGCGCTGCAGGAGTACTACAACGCCCACTGGGCGCCGCGGTCGGCCGTTCGCGATGTCGCGCACGGTTACATCGTCGAGATCGAGATGACGCCGGTGGATGCCTCGGCCACCGAGATCCGCGCGCTGCTGTCGCAGCCACCCTCCCCCGCGCGGGACGCCCGTTTGGCCGAGATCGTGCCGGCCACGGTGGTCGACTATATTCGAGCCCATCACCTATACCGCTAGCAATCGACGCCGGGCCGCTCCAGGGCAGTTGCGTGCTCCTTTGGAGGCGGGTGCGCAGCGACCGGGGGCGGATACAAGGAAGGAATGGACATACGCAGACTGCAGCGCCTCGTCGTCGACGCTCTCGAAGACGTCAAGGCGCAGGACATCAAGGTCTACAACACGACCGCGCTGACCGAGCTTTTCGACCGCGTCGTCGTCGCCAGCGGCACCTCCAACCGCCAGACGCGCGCGCTCGCCTCGAGCGTCGTCGAAAAGGTCAAAGGCGCAGGCGGCCAGGTGATCAGCGTCGAAGGCACCGAGGCCGGCGAATGGGTGCTGGTCGACCTAGGCGACGTCGTCGTGCACATCATGCAGCCGACGGTCCGCAACTATTACGCGCTCGAGGAAATCTGGGGCGGCAAGCCGGTGCGGATGAAACTCGCTCCGCCGGCGCGCGGTCGCGTCGCCGCCTGAGGCATCGAGGCAGGCGCATCGCCAGCCTCGGCCGCCGATCCGATGAAGATCTCGATCGTTGCCATCGGCCAGCGGCAACCGCGCTGGGCCGATGACGCGGTCGCCGAGTTCCTCAGGCGGTTTCCGGCAGATTTTTCCGTCGCGCTCCGCCAACTGAAGCCCGAGCCTCGCGACGGCCGGCCGGCGGAGCGCATTCGTGGCGCCGAGGGCGAGCGGCTTCGTGCCGCGCTGCCCGCCGGCTGCATCACGGTCGCCCTCGACGAGCGCGGCCGCGACCTGACCAGCACGGCCTTCGCCGAGCAACTCGGCCGCTGGCGCGACCAAGGCGATTCGCCGGCCTTCGTGATCGGCGGACCGGACGGCCTGACCGACGAGTTCAGGCGCGGCGCGCACCTGCTGCTGCGGCTGTCGAGCATGACCCTGCCGCATGCGCTGGCCCGCGTCCTGCTCGTCGAGCAGTTGTATCGCGCCTGGTCGATCCTTAGCCGCCACCCCTACCACCGAGACTGAAGCGGAGCAACGCCGATGGCCGATCTTTACCTTGCCTCGCGCAGCCCGCGCCGGCGCGACCTGCTGCGGCAGATCGGCGTTCGCTTCGAGCCGCTGCTCCTGCGCATGCTGCCGCCGCGCGGCCCCGACGTCGACGAGACGCCGCATGCCGGTGAATCCGCATCGGCATTCGTTGCCCGCGTCGCCACCACCAAGGCGCGCTTCGGCGTGGAAGTCCTCGGCATGCGGCGGATGCCGCTGCATCCGGTGCTCGCCGCCGACACGGAGGTCATCGTGGACGGCGAGGTGCTGGGCAAGCCGGCAAACCGCGACGAGGCCGCCGCGTTCCTGCGCCGCCTTGCCAGCCGCACGCACGAGGTGCGCACCTTCGTCGCGCTGGCCTGCGGCCCGGCGGCGCGCCTCGAACTGTTCAGCGCCGAGTCGGTCTCCAGCGTGCGGCTCGCCGCCCTGAGCGAGCCGCAGATCGAGCGCTACTGCGCCGGCGGCGAGCCGTACGACAAGGCCGGTGGCTATGCGATCCAGGGGCTGGCCGCTACGTTCGTCGAGCACCTCGAGGGCAGCTACTCCGGCGTGATGGGGCTGCCACTGTACGAGACAGCACAGCTTCTGCGACAGGCCGGTATCACCGATCTGCCGTGAGCCTGCTCGCCATTGGCGAGCAGGATGTGATGCGCGCTGC
Source organism: Burkholderiales bacterium (assembly GCA_024641225.1). GTDB lineage: Bacteria > Pseudomonadota > Gammaproteobacteria > Burkholderiales > Burkholderiaceae_F > JADJWR01. The sequence continues at coordinate 4,590 of JAHEDN010000155.1, forward strand.
GCGGGCTTGTGAAAGGTAAACCGCGCGCAGCGCCGTCTATGATGCCCACTGCGCCTGCGGCCGTAGAGCCGCGCGCTGCCCCGTCACCCCTCACAGGCGCGCAGCGGCATCATCAATAGTCAGAGATGGACGACATTCTCATCAACATCACCCCGCAGGAGACGCGGGTCGCGGTCATGCTGGCCGGTGTCGTGCAGGAACTGCACGTCGAGCGCGCAGCGTCGCGAGGCATCGTCAGCAACATCTACCTCGGCAAGGTCGCGCGGGTGCTGCCGGGAATGCAGTCGGCGTTCGTCGACATCGGCCTGGAGCGGGCGGCGTTCCTGCACGTGGCCGACATCCTCGAGCACCGCCAGCACATCGGCGACCGGCCGCCACCGATCGAACGGCTGATCCGCGAGGGCGATTCGATCCTCGTGCAGGTGGTCAAGGATCCGATCGGCACCAAGGGCGCTCGCCTGTCGACGCAGGTCAGCCTCGCCGGCCGAATGCTCGTCTACCTGCCGCAGGAGCCGCACATCGGCGTGTCGCAGCGGATCGAGGACGAGACCGAGCGCGCCCTCCTGCGCGAAAAGCTGTCCCGGCTGGTGCCGGCCGACGAAACCGGTGGCTACATCGTGCGCACCAGCGCGGAGGACGCGAGCGAGGAGGACCTTTCCGCCGACATCGCCTACCTGCGTCTGCGCTGGGCGCAGATCCGCGACGCCGCCACCAAGACGCCGGCGGCCTCGCTGCTGTACGAGGACCTGTCGCTGGCGCAGCGCGTGCTGCGCGACGTGGCCACTGTCGAAACCACCTCGATCCAGATCGATTCGCGCGAGAACTATCACGCGCTGCTGGAGTTCGGCCGCCAGTACGTGCCGAAGGTCGCCGACAAGCTGCAGCACTACTCCGGCGAGCGGCCGCTGTTCGACCTCTACCAGATCGACGAGGAGATCGAACGGGCGCTCGGCCGCCGCGTCGAGCTGAAGAGCGGCGGCTATCTGATCATCGACCAGACCGAGGCGATGACCACCATCGACGTGAACACCGGCGCTTACGTCGGCTCGCGCAGCTTCGACGACACGGTGTTCAAGACCAACCTGGAGGCCGCGCAGGCGATTGCCCGCCAGCTGCGCCTGCGCAACCTGGGCGGCATCATCGTCGTCGACTTCATCGACATGGCCAATGTCGAGCACCGCGACGCGGTCCTCGTCGAGTTCCGCAAGGCGCTAACGCGGGACCGAACCCGGATCACCGTCAACGGGTTCACCCAGCTCGGCCTGGTCGAGATGACGCGCAAGCGCACGCGCGAGTCGCTGGCGCACGTGCTGTGCGAGCCCTGCCCCACGTGCCAGGGCCGCGGCGAGATCAAGACCGCGCGCACGGTGTGCTACGCGATCCTGCGCGAGATCCTGCGCGAAGCGAGACAGTTCGCGGAGACCCGGGAGTTCCGCATCCTCGCCTCGCAGACCGTGGTCGACCTCTTCCTCGAAGAGGAATCGCAGGCGCTGGCGATGCTTTCCGATTTCATCGCCAAGCCGATCTCGATGCAGGTCGAGACCGTCTACAGCCAGGAGCAGTACGACATCGTGCTGGTTTGACGGCCACGCCTACGGCGCGGTGGCCCCGTCACTATTCGCGGCACGCTGTCAATTCTCGGCCGAGGTCGGCTCCGTCACGCCCAACGTGGCAGATCATGTTAACCGTCTGCGACGGCGCCACCCAGCCGAACGGATTAGAAGGTGACCCTGATGTGTTTCATCCATCGGGCTGGTTAGCATGCCCTCACGTCTTCACGTGGCGCGATGCGGGCGG
>JAHEDN010000156.1:0-1495 GCA_024641225.1 Burkholderiales bacterium
CCGCCCGCCTCGCCGCCACCCGTCAAGGCCCTGGAGTTCAACGCCGCGCTGCTGCTGGTGCTGCTGCTGACCCTGCTCGCCGGCTCCGCGCTTTACGTGATGTATGCGCGCGGCGTGTTCGAAGCGACGCAGCGGTTGGTGCTGATCGCCGATGACTCGGAAGGCGTCCAGGTCGGAATGGACGTGACGTTCTCCGGCTTTCCGATCGGCCGTGTGCGCCGCATCGAGCTTGGCGAGGACGGCAGCGCGCGGATCCTGATCGACGTGCCGAAAAGGGATGCGCACTGGCTGCGCGAATCGAGCGTGTTCACGCTGGTGAAGAGCCTGGTCGGCGGCACCGCGATCCGAGCCTACAGCGGCATCCTGAGCGACCCACCGCTGCCCGACGGCGCGGAGCGGAGGGTGCTGGCGGGCGACGCCACCGCCGAGATCCCGCGGCTGATGTCGGCGGTGCGCGACCTGGTGCAGAACCTGACCGCGCTGAGCCGATCCGACGCCGCGCTGGCCAGCACCCTCGCCAACATGCAGACGGCGACCGAACGGCTGAAGGGCCGTCATGGCGCGCTCGGCCTGCTGCTCGGCAACGACGCGGACGCGAGCAAACTGATCACCGCGCTCGAACGCACCAACGCGCTGCTGGCGAGCGTCGATGGTTTGACCGCCAAAGTCGACGGCATGGTGAGCAAGGCCGATGCGCAGGTCTTCGGCGCCGACGGCGTGATGCCCGAGACGCGCGCCGCGATCGTCCAACTGAATGCCACGCTCGGCGATGCGCGCAACACGCTGAAAAAGGCCGACGCCCTGTTCGCCGAAGCGCAGGGCGTGGCCGCCAACGCGAAGGTGGCGACCGCCGACCTCGATACGCTGCGCGCGGAGGTCGAATCGAGCCTGCGCAAGGTGGACCACATGGTCAACGAGATCAACCGCAAGTGGCCGTTTTCGCGCGACACGGAGCTGAAGCTGCGATGAGCGCCATCATCCGGACCTCGCGCGTGCTGGCTTTCGCGGCGCTCGGGCTCGTCGTCGCCGCGTGCGCGAGCCAGCCACCGCCGCCCGACTGGCAGATGAATGCACGGCGGGCGATCGACACGGCGGTGGCCGCTTACCTCGAAGGCAACACGCGGGTCGAGGCCGCCGAGACGGCCCGCGCGCGCGGCGAAATCTCCAGCACCGGCCGCATCGACCTGCTCGCCCGCGCGGAACTGATGCGCTGCGCGGCGCGTGTGGCCAGCCTGGTGTTCGAGCCCTGCGAAGGTTTCGAAAAGCTCAGGGCCGACGCCGCGCCGGCCGAGCGCGCGTACGCCGATTACCTCGCCGGCCGCGTGCAGGTGCAGGACATTGCGCGGCTTCCGGCACAGCATCGCGCGGTGGCCGACCCAAGAACGAGCGCGGAGGCCGCGGCTACAGCGCTCGCCAGCATCGACGATCCGCTGTCGCGCCTGATCGCTGCCGGCGTGCTGTTCCAGGGCACCCGCGCCAACCCGCAGACGCTACA
>JAHEDN010000156.1:1530-6373 GCA_024641225.1 Burkholderiales bacterium
GCTGCTGGCGTGGCTGAACGTGCAGCTGAAGCTCGCCGAAAAGGCTGGCGCGATGGCGGAAGCGGAGCGGCTGCGCCGCAGAATCGGCGTCGTTCAGACCGCGCGTTGAGCGGCGCGGTGCGGGCCGCCACTCAGCGGCGGTCGAGCGTGCACTCAGTAATCGACGGTGTACTTCTCGACGTCGACATGAACCACTTCCCGCCCCGTCATCACCGCCGCGTTGCGGGCAAACTGTTTCGCCCAGTCGGGATGGTCCCGGAATCGCTGCTCGCCGGAGTACCTGGCCACGCTCAGGATGCGATCGACCAGCAGCACCTTGCCCATCGGCGTCGGCACGTCGCACTCCAGTTCCTGGAATTCGCGGTCGAACCACTCGCGCGCGTCGTCCGCCGACAGGCCGGCAATGTCAGCCGATGTCAGCTTGAACTCGAAATCCTTGTCCTTGCCGAACGACACGATCACGTTCTGGTGCATGCCCTTCTCCTCAGATCACCGGCGGGCCGGAATTCGCTCGACCTCTGACCCGCAACGGAACGCGGGCGACGGCGATACCGATTATCGGTGAATTCACAGCGCCATCCAGCGGCGGCCAGGCCTCAGCGGCGGGCCGGGCGTGGCGCAGCGGCCGGGCGCGGCATCGGACGCGGGGGCGCCGGTGCGATCGGGTGCACCGGCCGGGGTGGCCGCTCGATCGGGTGCACGGGCCGCGCCGGAGGCGGACCGATGCCGGACGGCGGCCGGTAGCAGCAGCCGCCCCAGTACCACGGATCGTTGTAGTAGAAGCCGCCGTAGACGCCGACGTCGGAGTAGTACGCCCCGCTGCTGGCACAGCCGCCGGCGAGCACGGCGAGCGTCACCGCCACACCGGCGAGCAGGCCTCGTGATCGCCGCCTCGGTTTCACGATTGGCATCGTCATTGCGCCCGCTCCTTCGCGTCGGTTCGCACCACCCAGTTGACCACGCCGATCGTGCCCCCGTTCGGATCGGCGATCACTGCGACGTTGCCGTCCAGCAGCTCGGCCCTAGGCTCCACGAGCACCTTGCCCCCGGCGGCGCGCGCGCGGCTCACGGCCGCGGCGACGTCGTCGACGAGCACGTATGGCAGCCAGCCCGGCGCGCGCACGCTCTCCGAAAGCGGCCAGATGCCCGCCCGCGCGAATCCGCCGGTGGCGAGGATTAGGTGCGTGCGTCCCGGGATCGTCTCGCCATCGTCCACTTCGTAGCCGGCAAGCCCAGCGTAGAACGCTGCGGCCTTGTCCGGTTCGCGCGCGAACAGGTCGACCCAGAACACGTCGCCGTCGGCCACCGGCCCGTCCGCCGGGTCGCCATCGCTGGTTGCAAGCACGCCGAAGACGGCGCCTTCGGGATCTGCAAAGACCGCATGGGCACCGCGCCCGGGCACGCTCCGCGGCGCGACGATCACGCGACCGCCCTGCTCGCGCACGTAACGCGCGGCAGTCTCCGCGTTGCCGACGGAAATCAGCGACAGCCAGCGCGATCCTGCCGGCGCCCCCTCGGGGCGCGGCTGGCGGAACATCCCGCCCACCTTGCCATCGGCGTGTTCGATCAGGGTGTACGGCGCCGATGCCTTGCCGCCCTCGCGGAACTTCCACCCGAACACCGCGCCGTAGAACGCCCGCGCGCCTACCGGATCGTCGGTTGCGAGGTCGAACCAGATGAACTTGCCCGGAAGCGTGCGTCCGGGATTGCCATCGGGTCCGAGCGGCGAGGCCAGGGCCGTCGCGCCCGATAGTGCGAGCAGCAGCCATGCAGCGAACAAGCGAATCATTTACGCGGATCCTTCCAAAGCTATGAAAAGGTGCGCCACCGAGCAGTCCGTCGAAATGCCCGTTACCGGAAACCGTTCGCCCCGTGCGGATGCCGGCCCCGGACTGTCATTGAGTGGGCTGCAGGCGCAGCCGGCGCGCGGCCTCCTCGGCACGTGCATCATCGATCTCGTTCATCACGCTGCCCAAGTCCACCGGCCCGGCCTTTCGCTCAAAGCGGCCGGTGAGCACCACCTCCGAGTGAAGCAGGCCGCGCTGGTACAAGTCCCAGATCTCGTTTCCGTACTCCGTATGCAGCAGTTCGGGCGCAAAGCGGCCGAAGAAGTCGCGCAGGTTGCCGACGTCGCGCAGCAGCATGCGGGCGGCGTGGTTGTTGCCGGCCGCGTCCACCGCCTGGGGCAGATCGATGATCACCGGGCCGTCGGCACCGAGCAGGATGTTGAACTCCGACAGGTCTCCGTGCACCACGCCGGCACGAAGCATCCGCATCACTTCGACCAACAACGCCGCGTGATGCTCGAGTGCCTGCTCGGGTGTAAACAACACATCGTTCAACCTCGGGGCCGCGTTGCCCTCAGCATCAGCCACCAGTTCCATCAGCAGCACACCGTCGTGGAAGTTGTGCGGCCGGGGCACGCGCACGCCGGCTGACGCCAACCGGTAAAGCGCATCGACCTCGGCACTTTGCCAGGCGGCCTCCTGTTCCTGCCGGCCGAAGCGGGTGCCCTTGGCCATCGCACGGGCCTGGCGCGTGTTCTTGACCTTGCGGTTCTCGGAGTAGTCGACCGCCTGGCGGAAGCTGCGCCGAATCGCCTCCTTGTAGACCTTGGCGCAGCGTGTCTCACCGCCACAGCGCACCACGTATACCATCGCCTCCTTGCCACTCGTGAGCTGCCGCACCACGGAGTCGATCAGGCCTTCCTCGATCAGGCTTTTCAGCCTCTTGGGTGGTTTCATTGGGTCATTGTGCACTGCTCCGCTCTCGATCGTGCCGACTGGCACGGTCGGCATGCCGACGAGCGCGTTGGAACAATGGAGAACTCAATGGCTGATGCCGAGGCGCTGCATCCGTTGCGGCCGTTTCTGAGGAACTGGGTCTGGGAGCACGGGCATGTCGGTACGCGCTATCTCGACTGCGTCGACGGCCAGATCAAGTTCGACGACGGCAAGAAGGCGCGCTTCGCCACTGAGAAGATCTTCACCGTCTGCCTGAGGAAGGACGCGGACGACGCGGCGCACGCCTCCGGACCCACGGTCAGGGAGAGCGGACTGGCGCGGTTCCTGCGCGCCGCCCAACTCGGCAATCCCGAGGAAGCCGGATCGGTCGCAGATGTGCAGCGCGCGGCGCAGGACTGCGTGGACCTCGGCCTGGTCTGCGCTTACCAGAACGATGCGCAGCGCGCCCAGGCACGGTATTCGCAGGAACCGATGTTCGAGGACGAGATCCGCGCCGCCGTGATCAGCGACATCCGGCGCACTTACGTGGGCTTGCGCGAGCAGCTGGCACTGTACGACTTCACCGTCTTCTGCGGCCTGCCCGCACCGCTGTTGATCAGCGAGGCGCCCTTCATCGACTGGCGCGTCCGCGCCAAGCCGGCGCAGCCGTTCGTGTCGCTGCCGCTCGGACCTTACTGTCTGCTGGTCGGCACGCCGTCGGGCAAGACGAGCCGGGTCGGACCGGTGCTCTGGAAGACCGCCGTCTCGATGGGCCCGTTCAAGGACCACAACCGCCACATCGTGGAATCAGCGTACCTGTGGGTGGTGGCGACCACTGAAGACCAGCTCGTCGCCGTACAAGGCCGCTTCGCGCCCGCGACGGCGGACAAGCCGGAGGCGACAAGACCCTGAGCGGTGTGGGCGATGCCCCGGCGGCATCGTCGCCACACGCACGCCGGGCCTAGGGTTTCGACGCCGCAGCGTCGCCGTTGCGCAGCTCGCGCCGCAGAATCTTGCCGATGTTGGTCTTCGGCAGCGGCTCGGTGCGGAACTCGACGATGCGCGGCATCTTGTAGGCGGTCAGATGCTGCCTGCAGTGCGCGAGCAGCTCGCTTTCCGTCAGCGCGGGATTCTTGGGTACCACCACCACCTTGACCGCCTCACCAGAGCGGTCATCAGGCACGCCGATTGCCGCAGCCTCTGCAACGCCGGGGTGCTCGGCCAGCACATCCTCGATTTCGTTGGGGAACACCTTGAATCCGGACACCACGATCATGTCTTTCTTGCGATCGGTGATGCGGATGTTGCCGCGCTCGTCCATCACGCCCATGTCGCCGGTGCGCAGCCAGCGGTCGGCCGTGAACACCTTGGCCGTCTCCTCAGGCCGGCGCCAGTAGCCCCGCATCACCTGCGGCCCGCGCAGGCAGATTTCACCCACTTCGCCGAGCGCGACCGGCCTGCCATCGTCGTCGAGGATCGCCGCGTCGGTACTGGGCAGCGGCACGCCGATCTGTCCGCTCCACTCCTCGATGGTGACCGGATTGGCGATCGCCACAGGCGCACTCTCGGTGAGGCCGTAACCCTCGACCAGCGGCACGCCGGTCATCTGCTTCCAGCGATGCGCAACCACGTGCTGCACGGCCATGCCGCCGGCCACCGCGAGCTTCAGGTGACTCCAGTCGACCTGGGCGGACCCCGGCGCGTCGAGCAGCGCGCGGAACAGCGTGTTGACACCGATGATCGCGGAAAAGCGCGTCTGCCCGAGTGTCTTGAGGAATGTCGGCAGGTCGCGCGGGTTCGCGATCAGCACGGCCTGCGCACCCTTGCTGAAGAAGGACAGGCAGCCGGTCAGTGCGAACACGTGGTACAGGGGAAGAGGAATCACCACCGTCTCGGCGCCATCGTTCATGCCGGGCGACATCCAGGCCGCCACCTGCAGCACGTTGGCCACCATGTTGCCGTGGGTCAGCATGGCGCCCTTGGCGACGCCGGTGGTGCCGCCGGTGTACTGCAGGAAAGCAAGGTCGTCGTGGGTAAGCGCCACATCGTCAAGTGACTGCGTGCGGCCGGCGGCCAGGGTCTGGTTGAAGTCCACCGCACCGGCAAGCTGCCACGGCGGC
>JAHEDN010000157.1 GCA_024641225.1 Burkholderiales bacterium
CCTGCAGTTCTATTTTGGCTATCCGCTGCGGCTGGCCACTGCGCATGTGGCCGCGCCGCTGCTGTCGGCAGGCGGCATCGAGGCGCAGGCGGCCGGCGCCGCGCTGGTGTGGCGAGGGCAGACGATCCTCGTCGATCCGCCCTGCGCCGGCATCGGCATGCTGTGGGTCGGTGCCTGGACTGCTGCGTTGCTCTCGTACCTGAACGACGCGTCGGCGCGGCGGACGATCGTCAACGGCGGGGTGGCCGCGGTCTTCGTGTTTGCGGCCAACGTGTTGCGCAACGTGCTGCTGTTCTTCCCCGAGGCGGGACTGCTGCCCTCGCCCGCCTGGCTGCACGCCTCGATCGGTCTGCTGGCCTTTGCAATCGCGCTGTCGCCGATCCTTGCCTTCGCACACTGGCGCACCGCATGAACGTTCGCAACTTCTTCGTCGGCGCCTGTCTGGCCGCGGCAGTGCTGCCGTCGCTCGGTGCGCGGTTCGCCGCCTCCGGGGCGGTGGGCCGCACGCCGGCGGCGGCGGTCGACCCTCGATCCGTCTCCTTCGAGTGGCCGACCCACTTCCGCGGCCAGCCGCTGACCCAATTGCCGCCGACCGATCTCGAGGCGCGCTTTGCTGCGCGATTCCCGGGTGCGGTGGCGCGCTTCAGTAACGGCGAGCAGTTGCTGATCCTCCGCCACGTGCGCCGGGCCACGCGGCTGCTGCATCCGGCCAGCGACTGCTTTCGCGGCGCGGGCTACGCGGTGTCAGGCGAGCACGCCGCCATCGATGCGCAGGGACTTCGCTGGCGCTGCTTCGTCGCCGCGCGCGGCGATGAGCGGCTGCGCGTCTGCGAGCGGATCGGCGAGCGGCTCGACGATGCGAACGAGGCAGGCTGGACCGACGTGTCGGCGTGGTTCTGGCAGGCGCAGTTCCGCCGCACGGCGTCGGCATGGTGGGCGGTGACCGTGGTCACGCCGCTCGCGCAAGGAGAAGACGCATGACTGCGCGCGACCGGTGGCGGTGGCCGGGGTTGCTGGCTGCGGGTGTCGCACTCGGCCTGGTCGCCGTCGTTTCTGTCCTCGTGCTCGCGGCGGCCGCCGCCGGCGCGTTGACCACGCCGCCCGGCGCGTGGGTCGTCCGCCTCGCGCCGCTCCCCGGCGCTGCGATCAGGGTCAGCGTGCCGGGGCTTGCGCGCCTGGCCACTTCGCCCACCGGGCTGCGGCTGCTCGACGGTCGCGCCGTAACCACCCGCTTCGGCGAGCTGCACCTGGCCCGCGACGGCGGCGCGCTGCGGGTCGTCTGCGCGCCGTGCCGCTTCGACGATGCGCGCCTGGCCGCGCAGACAGTCCGTATCGATCGCCTGCAGCTGCGGCTCACCCAGGCGGACGAGCGGACGCTCGCCGGCGAACTTGAGGGCGGCGGGGTCCACGTGCAGTTCACTGCGAGGCTGCAGCCCGAGCGAATCGACATCGACTGGCGGCTCCCGCCGACCGAATTGGCCGCCGTGTACCGGTTGTTCGGCAGCGTGGTTCCGGAGGCGCATCTGGCGCGCATCGACGGGCGCATCGATGCGCGCGGCAACCTTCGTCTGCCGCAGCGGCAGGCGCGGATCGAGGTGGCGGTCGACGGCTTCGCGGTCGATGGCCTGGGCACCGAAGCGCTCGCGGAGGGGCCGATCGCGTTCACCTGCCCTGGCGCGGCGGCCTTTCCGAGCCCGAGACGCGTCGTGCCCGGCGCGGGCCGCTGGATCAGTCCGACGAGGTCGGGCGCCCTGCTGGCCAGCGCCGTTCTCGCCGCCGAGGACCAGCGTTTCGACGTGCACGAAGGTTTCGACCGCGTCGAGATCGCGAACGTGCTGGCGTCGGTCGGCGAGGACGGACCCAGGCGAGGCGCGAGCACCATCACCCAGCAGCTCGCGCGCACGCTCTTCACCGGCGGCGAACGCACCGCCGCACGCAAGCTGCGCGAGCTGCTCTACGCGGTCGAGATGGAACGCACGCTCGGCAAGCGCGCCATCCTCGCCCTGTACCTGAACACGGTTCACTGGGGGCCCGACATCTGCGGTGCGGATGCCGCCGCGCGCAGCTACTTCGACAAGCGGCCGCATGAGCTGACGCCGCTCGAGGCGGCCTGGCTGGCTTCGATCCTGCCCAGCCCGACGCAGGCCTACGAGAAAGAGTTTCTCGCCGGCGCTGGCGACGCGGAGCCTGCCCTCCGCGTGCTGCGGCGAATGCGCGATCTGCCGGGGACAGAGCGTGAACGCTGGGCAGCGCAGGCTCTGAGCTTTGCTGCCCCGCCTGCGCTGCGGGCGCTGCCGCCGCGGCTCGCGGCGGCGCCCGATTGACGTCGCGGGCGACCTCTGCACGGCGCTTGCGCTATTCGCCGAGCAAATGCAGCACCACCTCGCGGCGATGGCCTCGCGTGCGGTGCTCGTACAGGTAGATGCCCTGCCAGGTGCCGATCGCGAGGCGCCTGTCGAGGAGCGGAATCGAAAGCTGCGTCTGCGTCAGCGCGCTGCGCACGTGCGCCGGCATGTCGTCGGCGCCTTCGGCGCGATGCTCGAACAGGCGATCGCCGTCGGGCACCAGCCGGGCGAAGAACCGCTCGAGGTCGCGCTTCACTTCGGGGTCGGCGTTTTCCTGGATCAGCAGGCTGGCCGAGGTGTGTCGCACGAACACGGTGAGCAGCCCGTCGACGAAACCGCTCGCGTCGACCCAGGCGCCAACTTGCCGCGTGAGTTCGACCAGCGCCCGTCCCGGCGTCTGGACTCGCAGCACCGTGCTCGCCTGGCGCACTGTCGGCGGATCGTCTCTCGCCGTCTCTTGCGGCGCTAGACGTTCAGCGCGTGGCCGAGCGAACGCATCGCGGCTTCCTGCACCGCCTCGCCCAGCGTGGGATGGGCGTGGATCGTCCCCGCGACATCCTCGAGCCGCGCGCCCATCTCGATCGACTGCGCGAACGCCGCCGCCAGCTCGGAGACTTCGCTCCCGACCGCCTGCCAGCCCACGATCAGGTGGCTATCGCGGCGGGCAACGACGCGCACGAAGCCGTCACCGGCCTCGCGGGTCAGGGCGCGGCCGTTGGCGGCCAGTGGAAAGTGAGCGTGGATGCAATCGAGCCCGGCGCGCGCCGCGTCGTCGGGCGAACGCCCGACGGTCACCACCTCCGGATCGGTGAAGACCACCGCCGGGATCGCCGCGGGCTCGAAGCGCCGTCGCGCGCCGCCGATGATCTCGGCGACCATCTCGCCCTGCGCGCTGGCGCGATGCGCGAGCATCGGCTCGCCGGTCACGTCGCCGATCGCCCACACGTTGCGCATCGACGTGCGGCACTGCGCGTCGACCTTGACGAAGCGGCCGTCCATGTCGAGCCGCAGCCGCTCCAGCCCCCAGCCCTCGGTACGCGGCCGGCGGCCGATCGCCACCAGCACCTGGTCGGCTGCGATTTCGCGCTCGGCACCCCCGGCGTCACGCATGCGCACCGCGTTGCCGGCATCGTTCATGCCCTGCACCGTGCAGCCCAGATGCACGCCGACGCCGAGACGGCGCAGCGATGCGGCCAGCGGCCGCGCCAGCTCGGCGTCATAAGCGGGCAGCACCTGCTGCAGCGCCTCGATCACCGTGACCTCGGCGCCGAGCTTGCGATAGGCGATGCCGAGCTCGAGCCCGATGTATCCGGCGCCGACGACCACCAGCCGGCCCGGCACCGCGGCGGGGGACAGCGCCTCGGTCGACGAGATCACCCGCCCGCCGAAGGGCATCGAAGGCAGTGCCGCCGGCACCGAGCCGGGCGCCAGCAACAGGTGCTCGCAGCTGATGCGTCGCGTCTGTTCTCCTCCGGCGCGCTGCGCCCGCACCTCGACGGTCTTGCCGTCGATAATCTCGGCCCAGCCGTGGATCACCTGCGCGTCGTGCTTCTTCAGCAGCGCGGCGACGCCGTTAGTGAGCCGGCGCACGATGCCGTCCTTCCAGCGCATGGCCTGCGCCGCGTCGAAGGTCGGCTGCTGCACGCGGATGCCGAGCGCGTTGTCGGAAGCGTAGCGCTGGGTCCGGTCGAACTCGCCGGCGACGTGGATCAGCGCTTTCGACGGAATGCAGCCGATGTTCAGGCAGGCTCCGCCGAGGTACTCCCCTTCGACCAGCACCGTGGCGATGCCGAGTTGCGCGGCGCGGATGGCGGCGATGTAGCCGCCCGGGCCGCCGCCGATGATAAGAAGTTGCGTGTCCACGGGCTACTCCACGAACAGCAGCGCGGGCGATTCGAGCAGGCTACGCACCGCCTGCACGAAATACGCGCCGTCGGCGCCGTCGACCACGCGGTGGTCGAACGACGACGACAGGTTCATCAGCCTGCGCGCCACCACGAGGCCGTCGCGGATCACTGGCCGCTCGACGATGCGGCCGACGCCGACGATCGCGACTTCGGGGTAGTTGATCACCGGCGTAGTGACGATGCCGCCAAGCGGTCCCAGGCTGGTGATGGTGATCGTCGAGCCGGTGAGCTCTTCGCGCGCGGCGCGACCGCTGCGTGCCGCCTCGGCCAGCCGCAGGATTTCCGCAGCACACGCCCACGGGTCGCGCGCCTCGGCATGGCGCAGCACCGGCACCATCAGCCCGCCATCGGTCTGCGTGGCGACACCCAGGTGCACCGCGCCGTAGCGGGTGACCACCCCGGCATCGTCGTCGAAGCGGGCGTTGACCTGCGGATGCTCGCGCAGCGCCAGCACGATCGCCCGCGCCAGCAGCGGCAGCAGCGTGAGGCGGCCGCGTGCCTGGGCGTGACGTTCGTTCAACCGGGCGCGCAGTTCCTCCAGTTCGGTAACGTCGATCTCCTCGACGTAGGTGAAGTGCGGGATGCGCCGCTTCGCCTCCTGCATCTTCTGCGCGATCCTGCGGCGCAGGCCGATCACCTGCACCTGCTGCTCGTCGTGGCGTTCGACGAGGTGTGCGCTCACCGGTGCCGCCGTGCCGCGGCGGGCAAGGTAGGCGTCGAGGTCCTCATGCAGGATGCGCCCGGCGTTGCCGCTGCCCGGCACGAACTGCAACTCGATGCCGAGTTCCCACGCGCGCCGGCGCACCGCCGGCGAGGCGATCGGCTTCTCGCCGGGCGCGCGTGGCGCAACGGCCGCAGGCGGTACCGCCGAAGTCGGAGCTTCGGCAGGCGCTGGCGCAGCGGGCGGCGACGGCTTCGGCGCCGGCGGCGGTTCGGGCGTCGGCGCGGCCGGTCCGGCGGATTCGACCGGCTTGGCGGACTCAGCTTTGCGCGCCGGTGCGGGGGCCGCAGCCGCAGCTACATTGCCCGCCCCCTCGACCTCGAGGCGGATCAGCTCGGTGCCGACCGCCATCACGTCGCCGACCTTGCCGCCGAGCGAGACCACCTGGCCCTTGACTGGGGACGGGATCTCGACGGTGGCCTTGTCGGTCATCACGTCGGCGAGCACCTGGTCTTCGACGACCGCGTCGCCGGGCTGCACGTGCCACTCGACCAGTTCGACCTCGGCGATGCCCTCGCCGATGTCCGGCATCTTGATTACGTGGGTTCCCATCGTTCAGGCCTCCACGGTGCGTCTGAAGGCCTCGCCGACGCGCTGCGGGCCGGGGAAGTAGGCCCATTCCTGCGCGTGCGGATACGGCGTGTCCCAGCCGGCCACGCGCTCGATCGGCGCCTCCAGGTGGTAGAAGCAGTGCTCCTGTACCAGCGCAGTGAGCTCGGCGCCGAACCCGCTGGTGCGCGTGGCCTCGTGCACGATCACGCAGCGCCCGGTCTTCTTCACCGAGTCGACGATCGTCTTCAGGTCGAGCGGCCAGATGCTGCGCAGGTCGATGATTTCGGCGTCGATGCCGGTCTCGCTGGCCGCCGCTTCCGACACCCACACCATCGTGCCGTAGGTGATCACCGTGAGCTGGGTGCCGGGTCGGATCACCGACGCCGATTCGAGCGGCACGCTGTAGTGTCCGTCGGGCACTTCGCTCAGCCGGTGGCTCGACCACGGCACGACCGGCTTGTCGTGATGGCCGTCGAACGGGCCGTTGTAGATGCGCTTCGGCTCGAGGAAGATGACCGGGTCGTCGCACTCGATGGCCGCGATCAGCAGGCCCTTGGCGTCGTACGGATTGCTCGGCATCACCGTTCGCAGGCCGCACACGTGCGTGAACAGCACCTCCGGGCTCTGGCTGTGCGTCTGTCCGCCGTAGATGCCGCCGCCGCAGGGCATGCGGATCGTCAGCGGCGAGGTGAAGTCTCCCGCGGAGCGGTAGCGCAGCCGCGCCGCCGCCGAGACGATCTGGTCGTAGCCGGGATACATGTAGTCGGCGAACTGGATCTCCGCCACCGGCCGCAGGCCGTAGGCGCCCATGCCGAC
>JAHEDN010000158.1 GCA_024641225.1 Burkholderiales bacterium
GTCGAGCCGGTGGGTGTGGCGAGGATCACGCCATCGGCGCGCTGGTTGTAGATCGTCACGCCGTCGACGCGCACGGTGAACTCGACCATACCTCCGGAGACGCCGCGCGAGATCACCACGTCGTTGAGCGCCCGCGCCCGGTAGATGACCTCGCCGCGGCGCCGGACCTCGGCCTCGAGCAGTGCGCGGCGGTCGGTCTCGAACTGACCGGCGAGCATCGCCGGCAGGACATCGGGAATCTGCTCGACCGGGATGTCGGTGATGAAGCCCAGCCGGCCGTGGTTGATGCCGATCAGCGGCACGCCGAAGGACGACAGCTCGCGCGCGATGCCGAGCATCGTGCCGTCACCGCCAAGGACTACGGCGACGTCGGCCTGTCGGCCGATCGCCTGCAGCGCGTAGCCCGTGTACGGCTGCAGCTCGAGCAGCTCGAGGGTGGCGCTGTCGAACATCACCTGCAGCCCGGCCGCTTCGACGATGCCGGCAATCTGGCGCAGCGCGGCAGTCAGCGAATGGCGGCTGCCTTCGACCCTCGGTTTGCCGAACACTGCGACGTTCTTGAAAGCGTGCGCCATGGCCAAAATGTAGCAGCATGGATTCGCCGGCTGCCGCCCGCCGGCGGTCCACGGCCGCGCTTCGCGCGTTTCCGTAACATACGTCCCACCATGCTTGACGACCGCGCACGCCTGCTGCTTAAAACCCTGATCGAACGGTACATCGCCGAAGGGCAACCGGTCGGCTCGCGCGCGCTCGCCAGGATGTCGGGTCTCGAAGTCTCGCCGGCGACCATCCGGAACGTGATGGCCGATCTGGAGGACATGGGCTTCATCGCTAGCCCGCACACCTCGGCCGGGCGCGTGCCGACTCCGCGCGGCTACCGCCTCTTCGTCGATGCCCTGCTGACCGTGCGGCCGGTCGAGCAGCAGCATGCGGAGCTGATCCGCGGCCAACTCCGCGTCGGCGAACCGCAGCGGGCGCTGCAGACCGCGGCACAGCTGCTGGGCAGTCTGACGCACTTCGCCGGCGTGGTGCTGACGCCGCGGCGGGCGAGCAGCTTCCGTCAGATCGAGTTCCTGCGCCTGTCGGACAAGCGTGTGCTGCTGATCATCGTCACCCCGGAGGGCGACGTGCAGAACCGCATCCTCGTCACCGAGCAGGCGTACAGCGCGGCGCAGCTGGTCGAGGCAGCGAACATCTTCAATCAGCATTTCGCCGGTTTGAGCTTCGACCGGGCGCGCGTTCGGCTGCACGGCGAGCTCAATGCGCTGCGCACCGAGATTGCCGCACTGATGGAGGCTGCGGTCGCCGCGGGCGAACAGGCGGCCGAGGACGACGACGCGGTCGTGGTGGCCGGCGAACGCAACCTGCTCGAAGTCACCGACCTGGCCGCCGACCTGGACAAGCTGCGCGCGCTGTTCGATCTGTTCGAGCACAAGACACGGCTGATGCAGCTGCTGGAGATCTCCGGGCGGGCGCAGGGCGTGCAGATCTACATCGGTGGTGAATCGAAGACCGTTCCGCTGGACGAGACCAGTATGGTGATCGCCCCCTACGAAGTCGACGGCAAGGTGGTTGGCACACTCGGCGTGATCGGCCCCACGCGCATGGCCTACGAGCGCGTGATCCCGATCGTCGACATCACGGCGCGGCTGCTTTCTTCCGCCCTGTCTCGGGAGTGAGGAAGGTGCACCGTGAAATGTGAATGGTGAAACGTGGCGAACCCCTCTCGCCCCCGGCAGGGGAGAGGGCCGGAGACAGGGGGCATCACCTTTCACATTTTATTTTTCACGGATTTCCTTGAGCATGTCTTTCGACCGCGAACCCGAATACACGCACGGCACGGTGGCGCGCACCGCTGTGCTGCTGGTCAACCTGGGCACGCCGGAGGCGCCTGAGCCGGGCGCGGTGCGGCGCTATCTGAGGCAATTCCTGTCCGATCCGCGCGTGGTCGAAATACCGCGCGCGGTGTGGCTGCCGATCCTGCACGGGGTGATCCTGACCGTGCGGCCCAAGAAGTCGGCCGCCAAGTACGCGACGATCTGGACCGAGAAAGGCTCGCCGCTTTCGTACCACTCCGAACAGCAGGCGCTGCTTCTGCGCGGTTATCTCGGCGAGCGCGGGCTCGACGTCGACGTGCGGCTGGCGATGCGCTACGGCGAGCCGTCGATCCCCCGCATGCTGGCCGAGATGCGCGCGGCCGGGACCGAACGCATCCTGCTGCTGCCGCTGTACCCGCAGTATTCGGCGACCACGACCGCGACGGTGTTCGACGCCGTCAACGCCGAGCTGGCGCGCTGCCGCAACGTTCCGGAGATGCGCACCGTCAAGCACTTCCACGACCACCCCGGCTACATCGACGCGCTGAAGAGATCGGTGCTCGAACACTGGGCTAAGAACGGATCGGTGCGGGATGCAGGCGGCAAGCTGGTGATGAGTTTCCACGGCGTGCCCAGGCGCACGCTTGACCTCGGCGACCCGTATCACTGCGAATGCCGCAAGACCGGGCGGCTGCTCGGCGAGGCGCTTGGCCTGGCCAGGGACGAATACGTGGTCACCTTCCAGTCGCGTTTCGGCAAGGCCGAGTGGCTGCAGCCGTACACCGCGCCGACGCTGCATGCGCTCGGCCGCCAGGGCGTGCAGCGGGTCGACGTGATCTGCCCGGGCTTCGTCGCCGACTGTCTGGAGACCCTGGAGGAGATCAACATCGAGGGGCGGCAGGAGTTCCTCACCGCCGGCGGCAAGGTCTTCCACTACGTCGCCTGCCTGAACGAGTCGCCCGGGTTCATCCACGCGCTGGCCGATCTGGCAGCCTGCCACCTGCAGGGCTGGCCGGTCGAGCGTGACCGGCGGAGCGAGCGCGAGGTGGCCGCCGCGCAGTCAGCTGTGGAGGCAAAGCTCGCTGGCGCGCCGCGCTGACGAAGGGTCCGCGATGTTCCGCATCGGCGAGGACGCGCCATCGCTGCACCGGGCGCGTGCACTGCTCGCCGAATCCGGGCTGCCGACCGACGATCTCGCCGACGACCCGCGGCTGCGCCTGTTCGGCCTGCATGACGGTGACCGTCTGATGGGCGTGGTCGGCGTGCAGCCGCTCGGCGGTCCGGCCGCCACGACATCTATCTGCTGACCACCGGCGCAACGGCGTACTTCGAGCGCCGCGGCTACCACGCGATTTCCCGCGACGAGGCACCTGCGTCGCTGTGCGCGACACGGCAGTTCGCGCAACTCTGTCCGACGTCGGCCGCCGTCATGCACAAGCGGTTCGGCTGACCGGGTGCCCGGATCGGCGATGTCCGGGTGCAACGCCGCTCACCGCCAGCCTTGAAATCACCGCGATCGTCCCCAATCTCGGCCAAGTTATTGATGAATCGAGCGGGAGCGGAGGACGGATGAGCGAACCGGAGCAGAAGCCGGTCGATCGGCCGGCGGCAGCGACGCAGGAAGCGGGCGGGCCGGAGGTCGGCCAGGCAGCCTCGGGGGAGGCCACGCAGGCGCTGGGCTCGGCCAGCGTGGTCGACGTCGAGGCGGAACTGCAGGCCGCACTGGCCAGGGCGAACGAGAACTACGAGCTTTACCTGCGTGCGGTGGCCGACGCGGAAAACACGCGGCGGCGGGCCCAGGAGGACGTCGCCAAGGCGCACAAGTACGGCATCGAGTCGTTTGCCGAGTCGCTGGTGCCGGTGATCGACAGCCTGGAGAAGGCGCTCGAGACGCAGAACGCCACGCCGGAGGCGATGCGCGAGGGCATCGAACTGACCCTGCGCCAGCTGCACGCGGCGTTCGACAAGGGCCGGCTGGCCGAGATCAACCCGGTCGGGCAGAAGTTCGACCCGCACAACCACCAGGCGATCTCGATGGTCCCGGCCGCAGCGGCAGGCGGCGTGCCGGCCAATCACGTGGTCAGCGTGCTGCAGAAGGGCTGGCGCATCGCGGACCGCGTGCTGCGGCCGGCGCTGGTCACCGTGGCGCAGTCGGCTTGAACTTGGCCGGTGCCAGACACACATTGAAGAAAGACGGGCGCAGCGGCGCCGCAGAACGTTTCACTGGGGGATAGAGATGGGCAAGATCATCGGCATCGACTTGGGCACGACCAACTCGTGCGTGGCCATTCTCGAGGGCGGCCAGCCCAAGGTCATCGAAAACAGCGAGGGCGCTCGTACCACGCCCTCGATCGTCGCCTACATGGAAGACGGCGAGATCCTGGTCGGCGCGCCGGCCAAGCGGCAGGCGGTGACCAATCCGAGGAACACGCTGTATGCGGTCAAGCGGCTGATCGGCCGCCGTTTCGAGGAAAAGGAGGTGCAGAAGGACATCAAGCTGATGCCCTACACGATCTCCAAGGCGCCCAATGGCGACGCCTGGGTCGAGGTGCGCGGCAAGGCAATCGCGCCGCCGCAGATTTCGGCCGAGGTGCTGCGCAAGATGAAGAAGACCGCCGAGGACTATCTTGGCGAGCCGGTCACCGAGGCCGTGATCACCGTGCCGGCCTACTTCAACGACAGCCAGCGCCAGGCGACGAAGGACGCCGGCCGCATCGCCGGGCTGGAGGTCAAGCGGATCATCAACGAACCCACCGCGGCGGCGCTTGCGTTTGGCCTGGACAAGGCCAGCCGGGGCGACCGCAAGATCGCCGTCTACGACCTGGGCGGCGGCACGTTCGACATCTCGATCATCGAGATCGCGGACGTCGACGGCGAGAAGCAGTTCGAGGTGCTGTCCACCAACGGCGACACCTTCCTCGGCGGCGAGGACTTCGACCAGCGGATCATCGATTACGTGGTCACCGAGTTCAAGAAGGAGTCGGGCGCCGACCTCTCGAAGGACGTGCTGGCGCTGCAGCGGCTGAAGGACGCCGCCGAGAAGGCCAAGATCGAACTGTCGTCGGGCACGCAGACGGAGATCAACCTGCCGTACATCACGGCCGACGCCTCCGGTCCGAAGCACCTGAACATGAAGCTGACCCGCGCCAAGTTCGAGGCGCTGGTCGAGGAACTGATCGAGCGCACGATCGAGCCGTGCCGGATCGCGATCAAGGACGCCGGGGTCAAGGCCTCGGAGATCAACGACATCATCCTGGTCGGCGGCATGACGCGCATGCCCAAGGTGCAGGACAAGGTCAAGGAGTTCTTCGGCAAGGAGCCGCGCAAGGACGTCAACCCGGACGAGGCGGTGGCGGTCGGCGCCGCGATCCAGGGCTCGGTGCTGTCCGGCGACCGCAAGGACGTGCTGCTGCTCGACGTCACCCCGCTGTCGCTCGGCATCGAGACGCTCGGTGGCGTGATGACCAAGATGATCCAGAAGAACACCACCATCCCGACCAAGTTCTCGCAGGTGTTCTCGACCGCCGACGACAACCAGCCGGCAGTGACGATCAAGGTCTTCCAGGGCGAGCGCGAGATGGCCGGTGGCAACAAGCTGCTCGGCGAGTTCAACCTCGAGGGCATTCCGCCGGCGCCGCGCGGCCTGCCGCAGATCGAGGTCACCTTCGACATCGACGCCAACGGCATCCTGCACGTCGGTGCCAAGGACAAGGCCAGCGGCAAGGAGAACAAGATCACGATCAAGGCCAACTCCGGGTTGACCGAGGACGAGATCCAGAAGATGGTCAAGGACGCGGAGGCCAACAAGGAAGAAGACCATCGCCGCGCCGAACTGGCGCAGGCGCGCAACGCTGCCGACGCCAGCGTGCACCAGATCAAGAAGGCGCTCGCCGAGCACGGCGCTTCGCTCGACGCCGCCGAGAAGGAGAAGATCGAGGCCGCGGTCAAGGACGCCGAGGAAGCGCTCAAGGGCGACGACAAGGAGGCCATCGAGGCGAAGACCGCGGCGATGATGACCGCCTCTCAGAAGCTCGGCGAGAAGATGTACGCGGGCATGCAGGGCGGCGCGGCCGGTGCGGGCGAAGCGGCCGGCGCATCGGCGCAGGCTGGCGGCGACGAGGCAAAATCGAAAGACGAGGACGTCGTCGACGCTGACTACAAAGAGGTCAAGCGCGGCTGACGCGGGCGACTTGACCCGTGACGGGCCGGGAGGGGTGCAAACCTCGCCCGGCCCTTGTCGCATGAACTGGATTGAAGATGGCCAAGCGTGACTATTACGACGCCCTCGGGGTGGCCAAGAACGCCACCGAGGACGAGATCAAGAAGGCGTATCGCAAGCTGGCGATGAAGTACCACCCGGACCGCAACCAGGGCAAGGGCGACGAGAAGCACGCCAAGGCATCGGAGGAGAAGTTCAAGGAGGTCAAGGAGGCCTACGAGGTCCTGACCGACGCGCAGAAGCGTGCGGCCTACGACCAGTTCGGCCATGCCGGCGT
>JAHEDN010000159.1 GCA_024641225.1 Burkholderiales bacterium
TTCGCGCCGCAGTGCAGTCAGCCGTGCGACGAAGCCGGGCAGCAGGGCATCGGCGTCGCTCCAATCGATCCAGGCGAGTGCGCTGTCCTGGCAGTAAGCATTGTTGTTGCCGTTCTGGCTATGGCCGAGTTCGTCCCCGGCGGCGAGCATCGGCGTGCCCTGCGCCAGCAGCATCGCGGCGAGCATCGCGCGGACCAGGCGCCCACGCTCGGCGCTGACGCCTGCGTCGGTGGTTGGGCCCTCGATGCCGCAGTTGACGCTGTAGTTGGCGTTGTGGCCGTCGTTATTGGCTTCGCCATTGGCCTCGTTGTGCTTGTGACGGTAGCTCACCACGTCGCGCAGCGTGAAGCCATCGTGCGCGCTGACATGGTTGACCGAAGCCAGTGGTGATCGCGTGCCGTGGTGGAAGCGGTCGCTCGAGGCCAGCAGCCTGCGGGCAAGCTCGGCGCGATCGACGCTGCGTGTGAGCCAGAACTGCCGCATCCCGTCGCGGAAGCGATCGTTCCACTCGAGCCAGCGCCCCGGAAACCGGCCGAGCTGGTAGCCACCGTGGCCGATATCCCACGGCTCGGCGATCAGCCGCGCGCGGGAAAGGGTGGGGTCCTGCGCCAGCGCCGCGAAGAACGGCGCCTGGGGATCGAAGCCGTCGGCGGTGCGTCCCAGAACGGGGGCGAGATCGAAGCGGAAGCCGTCCACGCCCATCTCACTGACCCAGTAACGCAGGCAGTCGAGCGTGAACTGCGTCACCCGCGGGTGCATCATGTTGACGGTATTACCGCAGCCGGTGACGTTCTCGTACCGCGTAGCGTCACCCGGCATGAGCCGGTACCAGGTGGCGTTGTCCAGGCCGCGCATCGACAAGGTCGGACCGGTCTCGTCGCTCTCGGCGGTGTGGTTGAGGACGACGTCGATCACGACTTCGAAACCGGCGGCGTGCAGGGCCTCGACCATCGCTCGGAACTCGCGCCGCGCGGCGGCGGTATCGCCAGGCGTGGTCGACAGCCACGGGTCGGGGCAGAAGAAGCCGATCGTGTTGTAGCCCCAGTAGTTGACGAGGCCGAGCTTGGTCAGCCGCTCCTCGGTGAGCGCGTAATGCACCGGCAGCAGCGACAGCGTCGTGACGCCGAGCTTGCGCAGGTGCTCGATCACGGCCGGGTGGGCCAGCCCGGCGTAGGTGCCGCGGAGCGCCTCGGGGACATCCGCATGCAGGCGCGTGAAGCCCCTGACGTGCAGCTCGTAGAGCACGATCTCCGCCGCCGGCCGCGCATCGGGGAGCGCGGCGAGCGGGGCGAGCGGTTCGGTCACGCGCGCTTTCAGGGCGAAGGGCGCGTTGTCGCGGTTGTCGAAGCTCGACGCTCCGTCGGCATGCCCGCGGCGGTAGCCGAAGTGCTCGTCGCGCCATTCGAAACGGCCGACGATCTCGCGGGCGTACGGGTCGAGCAGCAGCTTGTGCGGGTTGAAGCGGTGCCCGCTTTGCGGCGAGTACGGACCGTGCGCGCGCAGGCCGTAGACGAGGCCGGCGCGCGCGCCCGCGAGGTGCCCGTGCCAGACGCTGTCCGTATGGCCCGGCAGCCGGTACCGGGCAATCTCGTTCTGGCCGTGGTCATCGAAAACGCACAGTTCGACAAACCGGGCGTACTCGCTTGCCACGGCGAAGTTCACGCCGTCGGCCTGCAGCGTGGCCCCGAGCGGATACGGCTGGCCGGTCGTCAGTGACGGCATTCGCTTGTCGGCGGGCTCAGCCGGCCTGCGAGCGGCTAGACCTCGATGCCCCAGATCCTGCGCGCGTACTCGCGCACCGTTCGGTCGGAGGAGAACTCGCCCATCGCGGCGATGTTGCGGATCGCCATCCTCGCCCACTGCTGCGGATCGGCGAAGGCGCGGTCGACCCGTCGCTGTGCCTGGAGATAGTCGGCGAAATCGGCGAGCACGAAGTAGTGATCGACGTTGAGCAGAGAATCGACCAGGCCCCAGTAGCGATGCGGCTCGTCGGGCGAGAAGCGTCCTTCGGCGACGGCGTCGAGCACTGCCTTCAGTCGCGGATTCTCGTCGTAGTGCAACCGCGGCAGGTAGCCGAGCGCGCGGCGTTCGTCGATCTCCTCGGCGCGGAGGCCGAAGATGAAGATGTTCGGCTCGCCGACCGCCCGCGCGATCTCGATGTTGGCGCCATCCCAGGTGCCGATCGTGAGCGCGCCGTTCAGCGCGAACTTCATGTTGCCGGTACCCGAGGCTTCGGTGCCGGCGGTGGAAATCTGCTCGGAAAGGTCGGCGGCGGGGATGACGCGTTCGGCCACCGAAACGCCGTAGTTCGGCACGAACACGACCTTCAGTTGCCCCATGGCGCGCGGATCGGAGTTCACGATACGCGCCACGTCGTGGATCAGGTGGATCACCGACTTGGCGGCGGTGTACGCCGTGGCTGCCTTGCCGCCGAAGATCACCGTCCGTGGCACGCGCCGGTTCTGCGGCTCGGCGACGATGTCGAGGTAGTCGGCGATCACGCGCAGCACGTTCAGCAGCTGGCGCTTGTACTCGTGCATGCGCTTGATCTGCACGTCGAACAGGCTCGCCGGGTCGATCTTGAGGCCGAGGTCGCGACCGAGCCGCGTGGCCAGCCTCTCCTTGTTTTCGCGCTTGGCCGCGAGCACCGACTCGCGCACCGCGGCGTCGGCCTCGAAGCGCGCGAACTCGCTTAGCAGGTCGAGATCGAGCCGCCAGCCGCGTCCGATGCATTCGTCGAGCACCGACGACAGCGACCGGTTGGCCAGCGCGAGCCAGCGGCGCGGCGTTACGCCGTTGGTGACGTTGGTGAACCGGCCCGGGAAGATGCGCGCGTAGTCGGCGAAGATGGTCTGCACCATCAGGTCGCTGTGCAGCTGCGAGACGCCGTTGACCCGATGCGAGCCGACGATCGATAGCGGCGCCATCCGCACGCGCCGCTCGCCGTTTTCCTGGATCAGAGACGCACGCGCCTGCAGGCCGAGATCGTTGCCGAAGCGCTCGCGCACCTGCAGCAGAAAGCGGTGGTTGATTTCGTAGATGATCTCGAGATGGCGCGGCAGCAGATGTTCGAGCATCGCCACGGGCCAGGTCTCGAGCGCCTCGGGCATCAGCGTGTGGTTGGTGTACGAGAAGATCCGCTCGCATTGCGCCCACGCCCGCGCCCACGGCAGGCCGCGCTCGTCGACGAGGATCCGCATCATCTCGGGCAGCGACAGCGCGGGATGCGTGTCGTTCAGGTGTATGGCAGCGTGATCGGCCAGGTTGTCGAGCCGGCCATGCTCGGCAAGGTGCCGCGCAACGATGTCCTGCAGCGAGGCGCTGACCAGAAGGAACTCCTGCTTAAGCCGCAGTTCGCGGCCGGCGAGCGTCGAATCGTCCGGATAGAGCACCCAGTTGATCGCTTCGGCCCGTGCGCGTGGACCGGCCGCCGCATGGAACTCGCCGCGCGAGAAGGCGGCGAAGTCGAGCGACTCGACGGCACGTGCCTGCCACAGGCGCAGCGTGGCGACACGGTGCGTGCCGTGCCCCGGCACGATGAAGTCGAAAGCGTCGGCCTCGACCGCCTCCGTTGGCACCCAGCGTCGCGCCTGCGGCGACCCCTCGACGCGCCCGCCGAACCCGACCGGGTAGCGCACGTCCGGCCGCGCGATGCACCAGTGATCGCCAGACTGTAGCCACGCATCGGGCTGCTCGACCTGGCGGCCGTCGCGGATCGCCTGCCGGAACATACCGAACTGATAACGCATGCCATAGCCAAAGGCGGGCACGCCGAGCGTGGCCATCGAATCGAGGAAGCAGGCAGCGAGTCGGCCAAGGCCGCCGTTGCCGAGCGCGGCATCGGATTCGTGCTCGAATAGCTCTGCCAGCGCTTTGTCGCCGCCGACGCCTTCGCGCGCTGCCGGAACGAGGCCTAACGCATCGAGCGCGTTGCCCAGCGCGCGTCCCATCAGGAATTCCATCGACATGTAGTTGACACGCCGCGCGCGGCAGGCGAAGTCTTCGCGCTGCGTCTCACTCCAGCGGTTGGCGAGTTCGCCCCGGCACACCGCCGCCAGCGCACGCAGCCAGCCGCTCGCCGCGGTGGGCAGCACCGGCGTGCCCTGGGCGAAGCGCAGGTGCCGCATGACCTGCTCGAGCAGGGCTTCCTTGTTCATCGGGGAACGTGGCATCGCTGCGGATCCTCAGCTCAAGTTTCGGCGCTCGCCGCACCCACGGCCAGAGACGGCGGGCGACTGACCGATGTCGGGCGATCGGCGGCACAGCGCCGTTGCTCGGTCGCAGCTGAGTGGCCTGGGCTGGCCGCGACCGTCTGTCGATGGCTCGGGTGACGAAGCGCCGCGTTCAGGTGCCGCCGGCATCATTGCGGGGAAAGTCGGCAGCGGCGCGGCGAAACAGACAACCACCAGGCTCCTTTGGCATCAGCATGCGCGAGGGACGGCGGATTGTATCCACGGAACGCGCCCATCCGGCAAGGTGTTGCGCCAGTGCATGCGAGCGGCGCCGCTAGAATCGATCGCATGTCGGTGCCCTTCGTCCATCTTCGCCTCCACTCGGAGTTTTCGATCGTCGATGGACTGGTGCAACTCGATGACGTCGCCGCCGCCGCGGCAGGCGACGGGCAGGGCGCGCTGGCACTCACCGACAGCGCCAGCATGTTCGGCGCAGTGCGGTTCTACCAGGCGGCACGCGCGCAGGGCGTGAAGCCGATCATCGGCGTCGACGCATGGATCAGCAACGACGCGGACCGCGAGGCTGCGCACCGCCTGTTGCTGCTGGCGATGAATCACGCGGGCTATCTGAACCTGTGCAAGCTCGTGTCGCGTGCGTGGATCGAAAACCAGCATCGTGGCCGTGCCGAGATGCGGCTCGAATGGTTCGAGCCGCTTGGCGGCGGACTGATCGCGCTGTCCGCCGCGGCACAGGGCGAGATCGGCGCGCAGCTTGCCCTGGGAAACGTCGCTGCAGCGCGCGCCGCAGCAGAGCGCCTGGCGCAGCTCTTTCCCAATCGCTTCTACATCGAACTGCAGCGCGCCGGCCGCGCTGGGGACGAGGCGCTGGTCCGCGCGGGCGCGCGCCTTGCCATCGAACTCGACCTGCCGGTCGTGGCCACCCATCCGGTGCAGTTCATCGAGCGCGGTGACTTTCGGGCCCACGAAGCGCGCGTGTGCATCGCCGAGGGCTACACGCTGGCCGATCCACGCCGGCCGCGCCGCTTCACCGAGGAGCAGTACTTCAAGTCGTGCGCCGAGATGGCGGTGCTGTTTTCCGACATGCCCGTGGCATTGGCTAATGCGGTGGAGATTGCCCGTCGCTGCAACCTCGAACTGACGCTCGGCAAGTCGCAGCTGCCCGATTTTCCGACGCCCGCGGGCGTCACCATCGAGGCGCATTGCCGCGGCCTGGCGCAGCAAGGGCTCGACGCGCGCCTGCAGGCGCTGTACCCGGACGAGGCCGAGCGCGAGGCGCATCAGGCGCGGTACCGCTCGCGGCTCGATCTCGAGCTCGCCACCATCGCGGCGATGGGATTCACCGGCTATTTCCTCATCGTTGCCGATTTCATCAACTGGGCCAAGCGCAACGGCATTCCGGTCGGACCCGGTCGTGGCTCCGGTGCCGGTTCGCTGGTCGCCTACTCGCTCGGCATCACCGACCTCGACCCGCTGCACTACGACCTGCTGTTCGAGCGGTTCCTGAATCCTGAGCGCGTGTCGATGCCGGATTTCGACATCGACTTCTGCCAGGACAACCGCGACCGCGTGATCGAATACGTCAAGCACAAGTACGGCGCCGATGCGGTGAGCCAGATCGCCACCTTCGGGACGCTGGGGGCAAAGGCAGTGGTGCGCGACGCCGGCCGCGTGCTCGACCTGCCGTATTCGAAGTGCGACGCGCTGTCGAAGCTGATTCCGCACAATCCCGCTGATCCGTGGACGCTGGAGCGCGCGCTGAAGGAGGAACCCGCGTTCGCCGAAGCGGTGGCCGCCGACGAGGAGTACGCGGAGCTCGTCGAGCTGTCGCGCTCGCTCGAGGGGCTGACGCGCAACGTCGGCATGCACGCCGGCGGAGTGCTGATCGCGCCCGGCAAGCTGACCGATTTCTGTCCCCTGTACTGCGCGAGTGGCGCCGAGGCGGCGGTGGTCAGTCAGTACGACAAGGACGACGTCGAGGCGATCGGCCTGGTGAAGTTCGACTTCCTGGGGCTCACCACGCTCACGATCCTCGACCTGACGCTGCGCTACGTGAGGCAGCTCGACCCGGGCTTCGCGCTGACACTCGAAACGCTGCCGCTCGAGGACGCCGCTACCTACG
>JAHEDN010000160.1 GCA_024641225.1 Burkholderiales bacterium
CTCGGCCGAGCGATCCGCCAGCCGCTGCACTTCTTCGGCGACCACCGAAAAGCCGCGGCCGGCTTCGCCGGCGGATGCCGCCTGGATGGCGGCGTTCAGCGCCAGCACGTTGGTCTGCTCGGTGATGTCCGAGATGAGCTCGACGATCTCGCCGATCTCCTGCGAGCTCTCGCCGAGCCGCTTGATCCGCTTGGAGGTCTCCTGGATCTGCTCGCGGATCTCGTTCATGCCGGCGATCTGGTTGTAGACCGCGCGTTGTCCGCGCTCGGCGGCCTCCAGCGACCCGCGGGCGACTCGCGCCGATTCGCCCGCGGCGCGAGAGACGTCGCCGATCTGGGCGGTCATCTGCAGCACGTTGCCGCCGGTGTCCTTGAGCTCGCGCGCCTGTGCTTCCGAGCTGGTCATCAGTCGGGTGGCGATGTCGCGCGCCTCGGTCGAGGCACCGCTGACCTGCTCGGCGGCCTCGTTGATGCGGCTCACGAGACCGCGCAGCTCCTCGATCGTGTAGTTGACCGAGTCGGCGATCGCACCAGTGATGTCTTCGCTCACCGTTGCCTGCACCGTAAGGTTGCCATCGGCAACCTCCTGCAGTTCGTTCATCAGCCTCAGGATCGCCGCCTGGTTCTGCTCGTTGGCCTGCTTGGCCGTCTTCTCGAGCCGTTGCGCTTCGAGCCGCTGGGCCTCCGCCTCCAGGGCGCGGCGACGGCTGCCGCGCAGCAGCACCTGCATGATCAAGAGCACGGTGCCGACCGCCAACAGCAGGAAGAGCGCGGCCGCCGCGAGGTACAGCACGCGTCCTCCGGAGGCTTCAGCAGACAGCGCCTGGATCGACGCCAGTTTCTGCCGGACGGCTTCGGCGTTGCCCAGCATGGCGTTGCGCGCGGCAGCGGCTTCTGTCACCGCGGCGACGGCCGGCAGCCCGGCTGCGGCCGCGGTCTGCAGGTCGGCGCTGATCTTCGCGATCGGCTGCAGCCGGTTACGGGCCTCGGCGTCCGAGGTCGTCAGCAGAGTCTGGACGTTGTCACGCAGCTGGCCAATGTCGCGGGCAATCGCCTGGCCAGGATCCTTCCCGCCGCGGCCGGCCGGCAGTTCGTTGGCGTTGTGCGCCAGGCGCCATGCAGCGACAGAGAGTTGGGCGAGCACGCCGACCTCGCGTGCCGGCGCGTTCTGCTGCAGCTTGAGTGTCGTGACCTCTTCGGCAAGTGCGGTCATACGCGGCGTGGCTTCGTTGATCACCGCAAGCAGCGCGCCGTACGTGAGCAGGGCCTTTTCCTGCGCCGCGATGCGCGCGGCCGCCGAATCGATGGGCTTCCAGGTCTCGGCAAAGCGGGACAGCTCGCTCGCCACCGGGCCGGACGTGTTGCGGCCGAGCGCCTGCAACAGCTCCCGGACCCGCTCGCGGCTGCTTTTCAGTTCCTCCATCGCGTCGGCCCGGCCTTCGATCGCTCCGGTCGCCGCGCCGGCCATGCGCTGGCTGTGCACCATCACCGAGCCGAGCTGCTCGGATACTTCGGCGTGCATGCGCGCGGCGCGCTGATCGAGAACCATCACGACGACGGCGAGCGCCACGAACAGCGCGAGCACGAGCACGAGAACCTGCAACTGCTGGCCGAGTGGCCGCCGTCCGAGGCCGGGCAGGTCCTTGCGCTGCGCGCGGTCCACCAGCCGCGAGGCCCACGATCCGCCCTTGGACCGGGATTGCGGCTTCGCACGCTCGATCTTCTGCGTCGGCGGCGACGGCGGGACGGCGGGCGCCGCTGCCGCGCGAGCGCTTGGTCCGGCGAACTCGGTGTAGCGGAACGGCTGCACCGTGATCGGCCCTGCCGGCTCCGGGTTGCCGATTTCCTTTGCGCCCATGGTTCCCATCTGTTCAGCCATCCTTTCTGCACCTGCCCGGCATTTCAGGCCGGGTTGTCAGTCGGTTCCGCCCGGTCGATGTGCCTACGTGCCAATCGACGCGAAGCGCTCGTCGGCCACCAGTTGCGCCAGCTTCAGTTCGGTCAGCGTCATGCCGCCCGCATCGCGAAAACGGGCGCCTTCCCATGGCGCTGCGTCCTGCCCTTCTTCTTCCTGCACGGCATCAAGCTCCCTGGTGTTGCGCAGGCCGAATGCCCGTGTAATCAGCAGTGCGGCGTTGACCTTGAGCGACTCCGCCAGCACCAGCAGCTGCAGGCCCTGCTCGTCGCGCAGCGCCCCCCCGCCGGCCATCTGCCGCAGGTCGTACACGCCGACCAGACGGCCGCGCACATTGGCCAGGCCACGAAACCAGGGCCGTGTCCACGGCACGCGGGCGATCGCGGAGCCGGGCACGACTTCGCCGACGCTGGTGATCTCGACCAGAAAGTTTCGGTTGCCGATGCGCACGCCGAGGTGGGCTGCCTGCACGTCTGCCGCCGGCGCCTCGCTGAGCCGCTGCGCCAGCTGCGCCGAAAAATCTCGCAGGCTGGCGAGTTGCTTCGGGTTTTCCATCGGCGCGTTCACGGTCATCCTATTGCGGCGATCTTGCCCAGCAGTTCCTCGGCCTTGACCGGCTTTGTGACGTAGTCGCGCGCGCCCTGGCGAAGTCCCCAGATGCGGTCGGTCTGCTGGTTCTTGCTGGTGCACATGATGATCGGGATGTGCTGTGTCGTCGGGTCGCGGGAGATCTGCCGTGTCAGCTGGAAACCGTTCTGGCCCGGCATCACCACGTCCATCAGGATCAGGTCGGGCTCGGTCGCCTTGACCTTGATCAGCGCCTCCTCGGCGTTCTCCGCCGCTGCCACGTGGAAGCCGTTCTTGGTCAGCAGTTCGGTCAGGAAGTAACGCTCGGTGGGCGAGTCGTCGACGACGAGAACCTTCTTGATCGGCATGGGTTCGATTCCGGCGTCAGGTCAGGGCGGCCGCGTTCGCCGAGTACTGCAGCACTGCGGCGAGCAGGCTGTCCTTCGTGAACGGCTTGGTCAGGTATTCACTCGAGCCAACCATGCGGCCCCGAGCGCGATCGAAAAGGCCGTCCTTCGACGAGAGCATCACCACGGGGGTCTTCGAAAAGCGCGGGCTGCGCTTGATCAGCGCGCAGGTCTGGTAGCCGTCCAGCCGCGGCATCAGGATGTCGCAGAAGATGATGGCCGGCTGGTGATCGTTGATCTTGGCCAGAGCTTCGAAGCCGTCATTGGCCAGGATCACCTCGCAGCCGGCCTGCTTCAGAAAGATCTCGGCACTGCGGCGGATCGTGTTCGAGTCATCGATCACCATCACGCGCGTGCCGCGAATCGGTGTGAAATCCTTGGCCGTCATGCAGGGACTCC
The DNA here is from genome assembly GCA_024641225.1 of Burkholderiales bacterium. GTDB lineage: Bacteria > Pseudomonadota > Gammaproteobacteria > Burkholderiales > Burkholderiaceae_F > JADJWR01. Next base: position 3,288 of record JAHEDN010000160.1, read on the forward strand.
GGGGGTGCGGGACGGTGGTTGACGGGGATCGCGGGTCAGCGGAGGTTCGGGAGCGGCGGGCCCGAGTCGACCCGCTCGAATCGCTTCAGATCTCGACCATCTCGAAGTCTTCCTTGCGCGCGCCGCATTCCGGACAGGTCCAGTTCGGCGGGAGCTGCTCCCAGGGCGTGCCGGCTGGAATGCCGTCGTCCGGCAGGCCGGCGGCCTCGTCGTAGATCCAACCGCAGATCAGACACATCCATGCGCGTTTGCCCGCTTCAGCCGCCATTTCCGCTCGCGTATTGCAGTGGGTTCGTGTTGACTCACATACGTGCCGAGCGATCATAGCCCGGCCTCTCCGTGGCGCGACCGGCAAAATGTTCATGCTTACGGTCTAGATCCAATCTCGGGTTGCGAGGTGCGACCGCCGCCTTCGCAGGCAGGTGCCTGCGTAAACTTGCAGCCCTTTTCCCTCATCGGTGACCGACGTGGACCGCAACGAACAGCTTTTCAGTCGCGCTCAGCAGACGATTCCCGGCGGAGTCAATTCGCCGGTACGCGCCTTCCGTTCGGTGGGTGGTACGCCGCGTTTCATCACGCACGCGCAGGGGCCGTATTTCTGGGATGCCGAGGGGCGCCGTTACATCGACTACATCGGCTCGTGGGGGCCGATGATCGTCGGCCACTCGCATCCCGAAGTGGTGCGCGCCGTGCAGGACGCGGCGGCGCGCGGCCTTTCGTTCGGCGCGCCGACCGAGGCCGAGGTCGATATGGCCGAGGAACTCGTCCGCCTGGTACCGTCGATGGAGCAGGTGCGGCTGGTCTCGTCGGGGACCGAGGCTGCGATGAGCGCGATCCGGCTGGCGCGTGGTGCCGCCGGCGGTGGCAAGGGTCGGCGCAAGCTGATCAAGTTCGAAGGCTGCTACCACGGGCACGCCGACAGCCTGCTGGTGAAGGGCGGCTCGGGGATGCTGACCTTCGGCAATCCGAGCTCGGCCGGCGTTCCGGCAGAAATCACGCAGCACACGCTCGCGCTCGACTACAACGATTGCCAGCAACTCGAAGACGCGTTCCGGCAGCACGGCGACGACATCGCCTGCGTGATCGTCGAGCCGGTGGCCGGCAACATGAACCTGGTCCGCGCCACTCCCGAGTTTCTGCAGACGATGCGGCGGTTGTGCACGCGGCACGGCGCGCTGCTGGCCTTCGACGAAGTGATGACCGGTTTCCGTGTCGCCCTGGGGGGTGCGCAATCGCTCTACGACATCACGCCGGACATCACCGTGCTCGGCAAGGTAATCGGCGGGGGCATGCCGGTGGCGGCTTTCGGCGGCTCGCGCGAGGTGATGAAGCACCTCGCGCCGTTGGGCGCCGTCTACCAGGCCGGTACCTTGTCCGGCAACCCGGTGGCGGTCGCCTGCGGCATGGCCACGCTCAAGCTGATCCAGGCGCCCGGTTTCTACGAGCGCCTTGGAGCCAGCACGCAGGCGCTGGCGGACGGCCTGGTCAGTGCGGCGCGCGAGGCCGGGGTGAATTTCTGCGCCGACCGCGTCGGCGGCATGTTCGGCATCTACTTCGCCGGGTCGGTGCCGGCGAGCTACGCGCAGGTCATGGCCACCGAAAAGGACCGTTTCAACGTCTTCTTCCATGCCATGCTCGACGGCGGCGTGTACCTTGCGCCATCGGCTTTCGAGGCGGGCTTCGTCTCGTCGGCACACGACGGCTCGGTCATTGCGGAGACCGTGGCGGCGGCGCGACAGGCATTCGGCCTGCTTTCCTGAAGGAACTCGGCGGCCTCGCTGCTGACGAAGGGACGATGACCTTGCTTGCCCGTTTCCTCGCCGCGTTGTTGCTCCTCGTAGCCGGTGCGTCGGTCAATGCGCAGCCGGTGCGCGTCGACAATGCCGAGGCCGAACTCGTCGCGGCAATGGATGCGATCGTTCCGGGCGAACCGCTTGCGGTCGGCCTGCGGCTGAAACACGACCCGCACTGGCACACGTACTGGCAGGTGCCGGGCGATTCCGGACTGCCGACGACGATCAAGTGGAAGCTTCCCGCCGGATTTGCGGCCGGGCCGATCGAGTGGCCGGTACCGAAGCGGCTGCCTGTCGGCCCGCTGGTGAACTTCGGCTACGAGAACGAGCTGCTGCTTCCCGTGCAACTCAACGTGCCGACGCCGCTGACGGCCGGGAAGACGGTGCAGTTGAAGGCGCGCGCCGACTGGTTGATCTGCAAGGATGTCTGCATTCCCGGTGGCGCTGACCTGCAACTCACGCTGCCGGTGCGTTCTGCCGCGGCGCCATCGCGCCACGCGGCATTGTTCGCCAGCACCCGAGCGCAGATTCCGCGTGCCGCGACGCTCGAGGCGGCATCGGCCACGATCGAGGCCGGGCGCATCCGGCTCCACTACAAGCCGGCCGCGCCAGTGCGGCGGATGGAGTTCTTCCCGCTCCAGGAAGCGCGCATCGAGCCGGCCGCAGCGCAGACCCTGCGGGCAGAAGATCAAGGGACTGCCCTTTACCTGACCGCCGCCCAGCCCGTCGCGGCCGAGTTCAAGCGGCTGAACGGCGTGCTGGTGGTCGATGGCGGGCCTGCTGCCGCAGACAAAGGCGGCTGGGCAGGGGTGATCGACGTGCCGCTGGTCGCCGGGGTCGTCCCGCAGGTGGCGCCGGCGGCAGCGCCTGGTGTGGCCGGGGACGGCGTCGCGCCCTCGATGACCTTCTGGCTGGCCGTGGTAGGCGCGTTGATCGGCGGGGTCATCCTGAACCTGATGCCTTGTGTCTTCCCCGTGCTGTCGCTCAAGCTGATCAGCCTGATGCAGCAGCAGCGCGGTGCAGGCGCGCGAGCATCGCTGCGCGCGCACGGCGGCGCGTTTGCCGCTGGCGTAGTGCTGTGCTGCGTGCTGCTGGCGGCATTGCTCATCGCGCTGCGGGCGGCGGGCGCGCAGCTCGGTTGGGGTTTTCAGCTGCAGACGCCGTGGGTGATCGCGGCGCTC
>JAHEDN010000161.1 GCA_024641225.1 Burkholderiales bacterium
GTCTGGAACGGAGTGTGCAGTCGCGGGTCGGTCAGCAACTTCTCAGCCGCGCAGCAGGCCCATCTGCGTCGCTTCGTAGACGGCCTCGCCGCGCGAGTGCACCGCCAGCTTGCGGTAGATTTTCTTGATGTGCGCGGTGACCGTGTGCGGCGAGATGCCGAGGATCTCGCCGATCTCGTTGAAGCTCATGCCCTTGGCCAGCAGCTGCAGGATCTCCGTCTCGCGCGTCGACAGCGGGTTGTTGTCCGGCGATGGCCCGCCCGGGCGGGTGGTCCCGCTCCCCGTGCCGCCCATGCGGTTGCGGATCGCGCGCAGCACGCTGCGCGCAACCACCGGGCTGACCGGCGAGCCGCCGGCGCGCAGCAGGCGGATGCACGAGACCACGTCGGCGGCGGTCGAGTCCTTCAGGATGTAGCCGGTCGCGCCGGCCTCGATCGCCGAGACCACGTGTTGCTCGTCGCCGAAGACGGTGACCACCATGATGTCGACGTCGGGCCGCTTCGCGCTCACCTGACGGATGAGGTCGGTGCCGTTGCCGTCGGGCAGGCCGAGGTCGATCAGCATCACGTCGAAGCGGGTGCGGTCGATCAGGTCCTGCGCCTCGCGCTTGTTGGCGGCCACGCCGACCAGTTCGAGCGTCGGCTCGCTTTCGACGATCTGCCGGAAGCGCATCCGGAATTCCGGCTCGTCCTCGACGATCAGTACGGTGGTCTTCTCGCTACTCATGGGGCGCTCGCTCGCTGGGAAAAGCTGGCAAGGCCGACGCGCCGCCCGGGGCTCCGGGCGAGCGGCATCGCAGCTTTACGGCATTCTAACCACGCCACTCATTTGCGTCATTGCTCGAAGCGGCTTACCGGAAAGGCACTAAGGCGCATCGCGCATCAGGGCGACAGCCGTGCGCGCGTCCAGCCGGAGTCGTCGCGCGTGTACAGCAGCCGGTCATGCAGCCGCGAGGGCCGGCCCTGCCAGAACTCGAACGCGTCGGGCGCCACGCGGTATCCGCCCCAGTACGGCGGCCGCTTCGGGCTCAGGCCGTGGCGCAGACCCATTTCGGCGGCCTGCGCCATCAGCCAGGCCTTGCCCGGAATCGGCTGGCTTTGCGGCGATGCCCAGGCGCCAATCCGGCTGGCCAGCGGCCGGGTGACGAAATAGGCGTCGGACTCCGCGTCGGAAACGCGCTCGACGGTGCCCTCGACGCGGACCTGGCGCTCCAGTTCCGGCCAGAAGAACAGCAGTGCAGCGCGCGGATTGGCGGCCACTTCGCGGCCCTTGCGGCTGTCGAAATTCGTATAGAAGACGAAGCCCGCGTGGTCGAAGCCCTTCAGCAGCACCACCCGCGCCGACGGCCGTCCCTCGGCATCGGCCGTGGCCAGCGTCATCGCGTTCGGTTCCGGCAGCTTCGAGGCGAGTGCTTCGTCCCACCAGCGCGAGAACTGCCCGACCGGATCGGCATCGGCGTGCGCCTCGTCGAGCGCCTCGCGCTTGTAGTCGGTGCGCAGCTGCGAGATGTCCATGGCCGGCCGCAGTTTACGTTCAGGGCAACGACGTTCTCTGCGCCGCCCGGTGCGCCAGGCGCTCGAGGTGCGGATCGCGCAGGCCGACCTCGTGCAGCGCCGCCACCGTGCGCTGCAGGTAGTCGAGGCTGGTTCCCCTGAGGCCGCGGGCGGTGACCAGGATGTCGATCACGTCGTCCTCGGTAAGATCGCCGCAGTAGTTGTGCGCGTCGCGACATACGACGAAGGCAAGCGCCTCGGCCTCGCCGCCGCTGCGCAGCCGCGCGCGCATCCAGGTCGGCTGGTACGAACCGAGGAACATCTCGCGCTCCCAGAGCTGGCGGAAGACGTCGGCCACGTGGGCGGCGCAGATTCGATAGGCCATGCCCAGGCACGAGCCGCCGCGGTCGAGCCCGGCGACGATGCCGGGCGACTCATGCGTTCCTCGATACAGCACCGAACGCAGACAAAGGCGCCGGTGATAGCCGTGGATGTGGGCCGGCTCGCGCGCCTCGAACTCGAACTCGGGCTTCCAGATCAGCGAGCCGTATCCGAACACCCACAATGGCGAGCGTCCATCCCAGCGTGTCAGCGACGAGTCCAGCGAGGCCCGCAGCTGGGCCTCGCTCCAGCGGACCGGCGCGATCCTGGTCACTGCGGTGCCCGCGCCAGGCGGCGCGCGGCGAGTCCTGCGCTGACGAGGACCGCCGCCATCAGCAGGAAAACGACGCGCGCGCCGAGCACGGCTCCGGCGGCACCGAAGACGAGCGGCAGCATCACGTGGCTGCTGTTCATGATCACGTGGCGCAGCCCGAGTGCCTCGCCGACACGGCCGTCCGGCGTCTTGCTGTGCAGCAGCGACAGCACGTTCGGATATGCGGCGCCTAGTCCGAGCCCGAGCAGGAAGGCGCAGCCGGCCAGCGGCAGGAACGAACCGGACCACGGCATCAGCGCGAACGCCAGCGCTGCCGTGAACAGCGTGAAGGTCAGCACCTGCCATTCGCGGAAGCGGCGCGACAGCCTCGGCATCGCGAGCCGGACCGTGAACGTGGCGACGGCGAAGCTGCCGAGCACCAGGCCGATCTCGGAAGCGGAGATGCCGACTGCGGTGCCGTGCACCGGCATCATGAAGGTCTGCAGGTCCCACGACATCGAGATCAGCGCGGTGGCGATCAGCACGTTGCGCAGGTCCCCGATCGACAGCAGTTCGAACATCGGTCGCGGCTCGGCGGCCCGCGGCGGCGCGTCGTGCGATGGCAGTTGTGCGCGGTGCCGGTACAGGAACGCGCCGTTGGCCAGCGTCACCACGGTGAGCGCGGCAAACGCGGCGCGGTGACCGGCGAAGTCGATCAGCAGCCCGCTTGCGACCGGGCCGACCAGGCCTGCGACTGACGCGCCGAGGGCCACCCACGAGAAATCGGCGGCGCGTCGGCTCGGGTCGGCACGCTGGCCGACGAGGTGGATCGTCGTCTGCTGGATCAGCATCGAGCCGGTGCCGATCAGGCAGGCCGCAACCAGCAGCGGCGCGATGTCGGCCACCGCGTATGGGAACAGCGCCGGCATCATGCTGCCGGCGGACAGCATCGCGGCGCCCGCAACCAGCGGCTTCAGCGGCCCGACCGCATCGAGCCAGCGGCCGGCGCGCACGGCGATCAGCATAGGCACGAGTGCGAACAGCGCCATCAGCACGCCGACGGTGAAGGTCGAGGCACCGTTGGCCAGCGCGTACAGCGAGCCGACCATGCGCGCCGACACGAAGGTCGTGTGCGTCAGTACGCCGAGTGTGACGATTGTGAACAGCGTCATGGTGGTCGTGTCGATGCCGTGCTCAGTTGCGGCGCGGGCGCCAGGCCATCAGTGCCACGCCGGCACAGGTCACCGCCACGCCCGCCGCGGTGAGCATTGTCGGCACGACCGAAAACAGCAGCCACTCGAGGGCCACCGCGATGATCGGCGTCAGGTACAGCAGGCTGGTCACGCGCGTGGCCTCGCCGCGGCGCATCAGCGTGTGCAGCGCGTTGACGGCAAGGATCGACGTGAACACCACCAGAAAGCCGATCGCGCCCGCCAGCGCCCAGGCCGGATGTACCTCGAAGCCTTCGACGGCAATGGCCAGCGGCAGCAGCGTGACCAGCGTGGCGACGAACTGCACCAGCGCGGCGGCGCGCAGGTCGACGGTCGGGCAGAAGGCGCGCTGGTACAGCGTGCCGACGGTGATCGCCGTAAGCGCGAACAGCACGCTGCCGAGCGCGCCGAAGGTCACTGCGCGAACATCGACCTTGTGCCAGACCACCAGCGCGACGCCGGCCAGTCCGACGAGCACGCCGAGCCACTGGTAAGCGCGCAGCCGTTCGTGCAGCAGCGAGGCGGCGATGATCGCCGTGGCCAGCGGCTGCACCGACAGGACCAGCGCCGCCACGCCGGCCGACATGCCGAGGTACTGCGCGTAGTGGCTGCCGCCAAGGTTGGCCGCGTGCATCAGCAGTCCGGCGACGACGACGTGCAGCCACTGCCGCTGAGTGGTCGGCCAGCGCAGCGGCTCGCGCCGGTGCCACCAGATCGTCAGCGGAATCAGCAACAGCACGCCGGTGGCAAAGCGCAGGACCAGAAACGTGAAGGGTGGCGCGTACTGAAGACCCGCCTTGGTCGCCAGGTAGCCCGAGCCCCAGGCCGTGACGAAGAACCAGGCCAGCACCGGCGAGGCGAGCCAGCGCGCGCCCGCGGGCGAAGGCAGTTGAGCTGCGTCGGGGGTCATCGGCGAAGGCGCGATTGTCGCACCGGCCGTTACAGCACCGCACGCTGCCTGACGTGCTCGCCGCGAGGCGACGGGCGCAGCGCCCGGACGGGACCTGGCGACTCAGGCTTCGCGAATCAGCAGCAGCGGCGTCGCGCAGTGCGCGGCCACGCGCTGCGCCACGGAGCCGAGCACCGCAGCCTTGACGGCGCCGTAGCCGTGCGAGCCCAGCACCAGCAGGTCGAGTTTCTGTTTCTTTGCGTAGGCGGCGATCTCGTCGCCGGCCGCGCCGGTCAGGCCGACTGCGTCGATCGCAATGCGGCCGGCGTCGAACAGCGCACGCACGGGGCCGATTGCCTTGTCGAAGGCCTGCTGCTGCATCGACTTGATCTCCTCGGCCGAGTAGGCGGGCAGCGCGATGCCGGCCATGTCGGGCATCGCGCTGCCCGCGAAGTCGGGCACGGCATGGATCACGGTGACCTGCGGCTTTGCCCCGAGCAGCGCGCGGTGCTTCAGCACGTACTTCACCGCGGCGATCCCGTAGTCGCTGCCGTCGACAGCGATGCCGACGTTGAGCGAGTCGCCCGGCGCCGGGCCGTGGCCGCGCAGCAGCAGCAGCGGCTTCTTCGTTCGACCAAGCACGCCGAGCGTCACCGAGCCGAACAGCAGGCTGGCCAGCGCGCCGTGCCCGTGCGAGCCCATCGCGATGAGGTCGACTTCGGCGGCGTCGGCGCGGCGGGCGATCTCGTCGGCCGGATGCCCGACGGCATAGTCGGTTGCCGCGGCCACGCCGGCGCGCTTCAGCGACGACAGCGCCCCCTTCAGCGCCTTCTTCGACTCGTCTTGGTAGTAGTTGGTGACTGCCGCCTTGCCGATCAGGCGCGCCGCGCGCACCGGCACCTCGAGCTGCACGTTCAGCAGCAGCACCTCGGGGCTGGCGCCGATCAGCGTGGTGCGCGAGGCGATGAACTCGATCGCTGCCCGGCTGTATTTGCTGCCGTCGACCGGCACCAGGATCCTCATGTCCACGCCCCCAGCGGTTGTCGTTGTCGATGCTGCGAGCCAGTCTACGTCAGCGCAGGCGCGACCGCCGACCCTTGCATAATCGGCGGCGGACACCACGACGATGCTCCCTCTGCTGCGCCACTCACTGCTTTCCCTGCGCGATCTGCTGCTGGCTGGCGGCCCGTTCGTACTGATCGGCGCGGCGCTGCTGTGGGCCGCTTATGTACTGCTCGATCCGGCGCCGCCCCGGCGGGTCGTGCTGGCGACCGGACCGGAGCAGGGCGCGTATGCCGAGTTCGGCCGCGCGTACGCGCGCGTGCTCGCCCGGCACGGCATCGAGGTTCAGCTGCGCTCGACCGAAGGCTCGGCGGAAAATCTGCGCCTGTTGCGCGATCCGGGCGAGCGTGTCGACGTGGCGTTCGTGCAGGGCGGCGCCGGCGAGGCGCTATATGCGGTCGACGAGGACCGCGGCGGTGCGCCGCTGGTTTCGCTCGGCAGTCTCTTCTACGAGCCGGTCTGGATCTTCTACCGCAGCGCACTGCGAACGGGCAGCGGTGGGCCGACGCCGCTGGCGCAGGTCGGCGAACTGGGTGGCCTGCGGGTAAACCTGGGGCCGGCCGGATCGGGGGCGCGCAACCTGATGCTCAAGCTGCTCCACGCCAACCGCATCGAGCTGTCGTCCATGCACGTTTCCGAGCTGGCGCCGACCGCCGCGGTCGTGGCCCTGCTGGAGGGGCGGGTCGATGCGATCGTGCTGGTGTCGGCGCCCGAGTCGCCGCTGGTGCAGATGCTGCTCATCACGCCGGGCATCTCGCTATTCGAGTTCGCGCAGGCCGAGGCCTATGCGCGGCGCTTCGGTTTCGTCAGCCACCTGCGGTTGCCGCGCGGCGTGGTCGACCCCGCGCGCGACCTGCCGCCGCGCGACGTGGCGCTGGTCGCCGCGACCTCGACGCTGGCGGCGCGCGAAAGCACTCATCCTGCGATCATGCAGTTGTTCGTCCAGGCGGCGCGCGAGATCCAC
>JAHEDN010000162.1 GCA_024641225.1 Burkholderiales bacterium
TCAAGCGCGCCGAAACGGGTCGCCTCTACCGCCGTATCGATGGTCGCGTGCCCCGACATCATGATTACCGGCATGGTGAGAAGGCCGCTGGCCGCCCACTCCTTAAGCAACGTGACGCCGTCGGTGTCCGGCATCCAGATGTCGAGCAGCACCAGGTCGGGCATTTCATTCTGCCGCAGCGCCCGCGCAGCGGCCGCGTTCTCGGCGGTCAGCACCGCGTGGCCCTCGTCGGAAAGAATTTCCGACAGCAGCTCGCGGATCCCGATTTCGTCGTCGACAACCAGAATGGTGGACATCTTGAACAGTCAGCGCCCGCGCTCGACGGGCATCAGAGTAGACCCCACGACGGTCGGGCGAAGCGCCGGTGTCCGCCGCGGATGGCGCACCGGCAAGGATCTCGGGTCATCACCGCAGTCTGTCGGCATCTTCCCTTCAATCAACCGAGGCAGCCGCATGCGCAATAGTCTGCGTCGCATCGGCCAGGCGGCGAAAGACGACCGTCACCGCCGCGCCGCCCCCGCTGAGGTTGGCCAATTCGATGCGCGCTTCATGCTCATCTACGATTTTCTTCACTATCGGCAGGCCAAGGCCCGTGCCGCTCGGTTTGGTCGTCACGTAAGGCTCAAAGGCGCGTCGAAGTATATTCGTTGCGAAACCGGGTCCATTGTCCTCGACGGTCAGGCGCACCGCCTGGACGACCGCGCCTCCTTGCGCAGGGACGGCTTCGGTCCGTACCGTCACGCGCGGCGCCCGCGGTGCGGATCCATGCGCGGCTTCCTGCGCATTGGTCAGGAGGTTGTGGATCACCTGTCGCAGTTGCGTCGCATCGCCGGCGATGCGAGGCAGGCCCGACGCCAGTTCCAGGTGCAGCGGTGCATCGCCGGCGGCGCTGCGTTCCGCGCCGTACAGAGCCGCGACTTCCTCGATAAGCGTATTCAGGTCGAGCGGCGCCAGGCGCGCCGGCGGCACGCGCGCGTAGCTCCGGAAGTCGTCGACCATCCGCTTCATCGCCGCGACCTGGCTGACGATCGTCGTCGCGCCGCGGGTAAGGACGACCGCGTCGTCTATCGAAAGCTTTGCTGCAAGTTTCATCTGTAACCGCTCCGCGGCAAGCTGGATCGGCGTCAGCGGATTCTTGATCTCGTGCGCCAGGCGCCGCGCCACCTCGCCCCAGGCAAGCGCCCGCTGGCCGGAGATCACCTGGGTGATGTCGTCGAAGACGACGACGAAGCCGGGGCCATCGTCCAGTGGCAGCGGCGAGCCGCGCGCCAGCAGTGACAGCGATTCGCGCTGTTCGCCCGCACCCAGCCGTTTCAGTTCCATCTGTCGTTGCCAGGACTCGGCGGGCGAGGTCGCGAGGCTCTGGTCCGTCAGCGCCGCCTGGACCTGGGTGGCGAACTCCGGCGAGAGGTCCGACAGCTTAGAGCCGCCGGCGTCGCCCAGCGGAAGGCCGAGGATGCGGCTGGCGCCATGGTTGGCGCTGACCAGGCGCAGGTCCTGGTCAAGGACAATCACGCCGGCCGACAGGTTGGCAAGCACACGCTCGAGATAGGCGCGGGCGTTTTCCAGTTCGCGCGAGCGCGCCTCGACGGCGTCGCGCGCCTCCGAGAGCTGGCGTGTCATCGCGTTGAACGACTGCGTCAGTTCATGCAGTTCGTCCTTGCCGGCATATTCGCGAACGCGGCGGTAGTTCCCCTCGGACACCGCCTTGGTGCCCTCCGCAACCTGCAGCAGCGGTGCGGTCATCGAGCCGGCGAGAAGAATGCCGCCGGCCACCGCGGCGAAGACGGCCAGCATGAGCGTCAGCGTCAGCGTCACGGTGTAAATCTGCTTCAGCCCGCGGCGGGCCAGTGACAGTTCCTGGTAGTCGCGGTAGCCGCTTTGAAGGCCCGCGGCGTTGGCGGCCACCGTCGGCGGCAGGCGCTGGATCATCTGCAGGAAGCGTGGCTCCGCCCGGCGCGGCATCAGGCTCGAGGCCGATGGCTCCGCGCGCAATGCGTCGCGCAGTGGCCTGGCGCCCAGCGCCGGCGCGGCACCAAGCGTCGGAATCGCGATCAGCACGCGCGTTCGTACGCTGGAGCGTTCGTCGCGGGCCAGCGGATCGCCTTCGATCAGCGCAAGCTGCCGCTGCGTGCGCGCCAGGTTCAGGTCCGAGGTCGATGGCAGTTCCGGCACCCAGTTGGCGGGGCGCTGGCCGGAGGCGCCGAGCAGCTGCCCGGAGGCGCTGACCAGAAGGGCCTCCTGGATACCGGCGCCCTCGCGGGCGCGGTCCAGTGCAGCCAGCTGCATCGACTCCGGCACGTCGGCCAGGTCGAGCGCGATCGCGCGTGCCTTGGTGGTCAGGTCCGCGAGCTGCGCCTCGAGTGCGGCGCGCCCAAGCGTCAGGCCCGATTCGAGTGCCCGGTCGACACGGACGTCGAACCAGGACTCGATCGACCGCGACAGAAACTGAACCGATACGACGTAGATCAGCGCTCCCGGCAGCACGCCCATCAAGGCGAAGGCGACGGCGAAGCGCGCCATCAGGCGCGTGCCGAAGCGGCGCGCGCGGTGCCGGCGCACCAGCCGCCAGACGAGCGCCGCCACGAACACCAGCAGCGCTGCAGCGATGGCGCCGTTGATCGCCAGCAGCAGGGGGTAGTGGCGGCCGAAGGTCGCCGTGCTGCTCGCCGCCGAAGCGAGCAGGAACAGCGCGACGCCCCCGAGTGCGAGCGCGGCGACAAACGCGTAGCGGATCAGCGACGACATCGGGTGACAGGGTCAGGTCATCGAGTTCGGCGCCGGCGGGGTGCGGCGCTGGACGACGGAGGTCCGCTCAACGCGCCAAGTCGGACGCGACCGGGACATTGCGCCATTCGGAGGCGAGCGTCCAGTCCCGGCTGGTGATCGCGCCGATCTGGAAGGGTCGCGGCAGCTGCGCGGTGTCCAGCCGCATTCGCACCTGCGCCCGATAGTTTTCTCCCGCCGAGAGCGCGCTCCTTTCGACCACGGGCCAGCTGCTCAGCCGCCGCAAGGTGGCGAGCGCATCGCCCAGCTTGTCGAACGGCTGGGCCAGCGTTCCGCGCGCCAGGCGGTACTGGCGGGTCAGCGGGCTGTAACTGAGCCGGTAGGTCAGCGATGCCGCCGCGCGCCGCGCGTCGAACCAGTACCAGCGAGTACGGTACAGCTCGAATTCGACGACGAAGTACAGCGCCACGCCGCGGCTGACGGCGTCTTCGAGCGCCCATGGCAGGTCGAAGTCGAATACCGCGTCGAGCTCGATACCGTCGCCGTCGGCAGCCGGTCGCAACTCGGCGCTGACCACCTCGATGCGGTCGTTGGCACGCGAGGGATCGGCATGGCCGAACAGCACGCCGGCGGCGAGCAGGCCGGCCGACAGCAGACGCTTGATCGGCGATGCGGTCGGCGCAGTGCCGTCGAGGACCAGACCGGCTGCGCGCAGCATCGGAATCTACGTCTTTTCGAACATCGCAAAGAAGAAGCCGTCATGAACGCTCGGCAGACCGTGCGACCAGCCGTCACCCTGGACTGGCGGCAGTCGCAACTGGCTCTGACCGATGCCGGGCAGGGCGATCGGCCGAGCGTTGGCATGCCTTGCCCCGAAACGGTCCGCCTGGCGCGCGCCCTCTTCAGGAAATACCGAGCACACGACGTAAAGCAATCTACCAGCCGGTTCCACCAGCGGCCACAGCGCGTCGAGCAATCGCCCCTGCAGCGTTGCTAATTGCGCAACATCGGCGCTGCGGCGCAGCCAGGGAATATCCGGGTGACGGCGCACGATGCCGGATGCCGTGCAAGGTGCGTCGAGCAGGATGCGGTCGTACCGTCGGTCCGCGAACTGATCTGGCCGTGCCGCGTCGGCGACGAGCACCCGAATTTGCGCGTGGTCGCGGGCATGCGTGCGGCGCAGGTTTTCCTCGATCCGTTCCGCGCGTTCCGCATCGAGTTCGACGGCATCGATTGAAAGCTCGTCGGCGGTTTCCGCAAGCTGGGCGGTCTTGCCACCAGGCGCTGCGCAAGCATCGAGGACCCGCATCCCGTTTTCGACCTCGAGAAGTTGCACCGCCAGCTGGGCACCGGCGTCCTGCACCGATACCTCGCCGGCGTCGAAGCCGGGGATCTCGTGCACCGGCCGCGGCCCGCGCAACCAGAGGGCCGATGGCCCGACGCGGCTGGCGTCGATGCCCTCAAGGCGAAGGCGCTGCAGGTAGTCCTCGACGCTGCCGCGCCGCCGGTTGATGCGCAGCACCAGCGGCGGCGGCCGTCGCTGCAGTTGCAGGATCTGCGCAAAGTGCGCCGGTTCAGCCTCGCGCAAGAGGTCGATCCACCAGCGCGGGGCGTTGAATGCAACCGTCGGCTGCCGCTCGAGTTCCGTCCGCAGCGCCGGCAGCCGGCGCAGGGCATTGCGCAGCACCGCGTTGACGAATCCGCCCGCCGCGCGGGTCCTGCTGTCAGCCTTGGCGGCGTGCACGGCCTGATCGATCACCGTGTACGCGGCATGGCGGGGTGCAAGCAGCTGGCCGAGGGCAACCGCCAGCAGTGCTGCCGCGGCAGGCTCCGGTGCACGGTGAACGAGCTTGCCCAGCATCGACTCGATCAATGACAGGTGTCGGACTGCCGTGTAGGTGATGTCCTTCGCCGCCGCGGCGAGTCGTGGATGCGGCTCCTGATTCGCCGAGGCAAACGCCGCCATCGCGGACGCGAGCGCGCGGTCGAGCGAGGTTCCGCTGCGCAGCTCATGCCAGGCCGATGCCGCCACGCGCAAGGCCTCGGCCAGTGGCGGCGCGTCGCCGTTCACGCAAGCCCGCCAGTCTCGGAGGGCCGGCCGCTGAACACCTCCCCGGCGTGAATCGGCATGCCGGCGAGGAACTCGGCAGCGCTGAGGCGCCGGCTGCCCGGCCGCTGCAGTTCAGTCACCATGAGCGTGCCGCTGCCGCACGCGATGTGCAGGCCGTCGGCTGAAGCGGCGAGCACCGTGCCGGGCGCCGCGTCGGCAGGATCGGGCAGTGCGCGTGCGCGCCAGAACTTCACGACGATCCCGCAGCGGCCCGCGCAGGCGACCGGGAAGGGATCGAATGCGCGGATCCGGCGCGCGAGCAACTCGGCGTCAAGCGCAAAGTCGAGCCACGCCTCGCTCTTGGCCAGCTTGTGCGCGTAGGTCACGCCTTCGGCCGGTTGCGGCGTTGCCAGCAGTCGGGCCGCAGCGCCGTCGTGCAGTGCGGTGACGATCAATCGCGCGCCGATCATGGCAAGGCGTTCGGTCAGCGCTGCGGTGCTGTCGACCGGCGAAATCGGTGTCGGTTCGGCGAGCAGCATCGGACCGGTGTCCAGCCCAGCGTCCATCTGCATGATCGTGATGCCGGTCACCGTGTCGCCGGCCTCGATGGCGCGTGCCACGGGAGCGGCGCCGCGCCAGCGCGGCAGCAGCGAGCCGTGGATGTTCATCGCCGTGATGCGGCCGCAGCCCGCATCCGGCAGGCCAGCCGGGATGTCGAGCACGGCCTGCGGCACGATCAGGCCGTAGGCGGCGACTACCAGGACGTCGGCGCGCGCCGCACGCAGCTGGGCCTGGGCAGCCGCGGCTGCCTCGGGTTCTCTCTTGAGGCTCAGCGACTGGGGCGTTGCAACTGTGATGCCGCGCGCCAACGCCAGCCGCTTGACTGGGCTAGGCGCCAGCTTCATGCCGCGGCCTGCGGGACGGTCCGGCTGGGTGAGCGCAAGCACGACCTGGAATCCTGCATCGACGATTGCGGCCAACGCAGTGGCAGCGAACTCTGGCGTGCCGGCGAAAACGATGCGCATGCGACCATTCTAGAAGTGGCTGGATCGCCGCTCGCCGGGCCATCGTACGATGGGCATCGGCGCGACCGCGATGCAACCGACCTCAGGACAGAACGGAATGACACCGCTCGGCGGGCTCGACGCGCTGTTTCTTCACCTCGAGACAGAAGCCACGCCGATGCATGTCGGCGCGCTGCATCTGCTCGACCCGCCGGCACACGGCGGCGACCTGTTCGACGCCATCGAGCGACACGTGGCTGCGCGCCTCTCGGCTTCGCCGGTATTCACGCGACGGCTGCACACGCTGCCGCTGTCGATCGCCAACCCGGTCTGGGTCGACGGCCAAGTCGACCTGGCGCATCACCTGAAGCGCGTGCGGCTGCCGAAACCGGGAACGACAGCCCAGCTTGAGGCCGCGGTGTCCCGGCTGCATGCGCAGCGGCTGGACCGA
>JAHEDN010000163.1 GCA_024641225.1 Burkholderiales bacterium
CTGCGCCTTCCTGGCTTTGGTAATGGGCGATCTCGCGGCGGCACAGCGGGCAGGCGCCGTCGAAATAGACCGTGCAGGTGGCGACGGGAGCAGACATCGCTAGCGGCCGATCTGCCGGGCCTTAGCGGCGAGTTCGACCGTGAAGTCGACCCTCCGGGCGCCACACAGGTATGGCGGGTTTGCGCTCACTTCCACTTCGGCATCGCAGGCAAGCCCGCCGATGCAGTCGCCGACGCTCTTGCCGTCCAGGTACCTGACGACGCCAAAGCCCTCGGCCACCATCGGAACGCGATACATCGGCATCAGTGAATCATCCAAAAAAGAATTTTGACCTGCATTTGTCCTAGACAATATGCGCTACAAACATATGTTGTCAAGCTTTTTTCGGGACATCACTTCACTAAATAGGGTCAATAACGTGACAAAATCGCGTCAACGAGAGACACCACGACCTATCGCGAAGGACCTCAAAGCATGGGCACTGAACTGTCGAATCAATCCCCTACGCCGACTTACCGAAGCGGCACCGCAGCTCGACTCGCCGGTATCCCGGTGGCCACTTTGCGCATGTGGGAGCGCAGGTACCGAGTGGTCGGGCCGCAGGTCAGTGCACGCGGGCACCGGCGTTACGCGGCAGAGGACGTCAGCCGGCTGGCCCTGATCAAGGCACTGGTCGATCTCGGCCACCCGATCGGCAGCCTTGCCCACCTGCCTCTCGCCACGCTGCGGGAAATGCGCGCCGCACCGTCGGCGGCCGCCGCGTCGCGCCCGCCGGGGCAAATGCCTTCCGCGCTGCGCGTGGTCGTCGTCGGCGAGGCTCTGGCTGCGCGGGCCGAGGCGGCCGCGCCGCGGTTCCCCGCGCTGCAGGTCGTTGCCACCTGCGCCGACCGAGAGCACGCGGCCGCCACCTTGCACGGCGTGACAGCCGACCTGCTGGCGATCGAATTGCCTGCGCTGCGCGAGGATGCGGTCGAGTTCGTCGATGCGCTCAGCGCTGCGGTGGGTGCGCGCCTTGCGGTCGTTGGGTACCGCTTCGCCACCGAGGCGACGCTGCGTGAACTGCGCCGCCGCGGACACGCGGTGGCGCATGCGCCGATCGACCTTGCCGAAATCGAGTCGGTAGGCGCAACAGCGCTGACTGCGCGCGAGATCGGTACGGCGCAGCGGCTATCGGTATCGCCGGTACCCCGCTTCGACGAACGCACCCTCGCACGACTGGCGCAGGCATCGACCACCGTGCGCTGCGAATGCCCCAAACACGTCGTCGAACTGCTGTTAAGCCTCGGCGCTTTCGAGCGCTACAGCGCCGAGTGCGAAAACCGCAGCCCGGCCGATGCCGAGCTGCACCGCTACCTGGGGCGCGTCGCCGGCAATGCGCGGGCGCTGCTCGAAGCGGCGCTCCTGCGCGTTGCGCAGGCCGAAGGGATCACGCTGCCGGAGGCAACGTCTTCGGCGGCGGGCTAAGGACGGCAATCCTCGCTGCCGGCACGACTCGTGGAGATCGCGCAAGCCGCGCTCGAACGTCTGCGTTCGCCGGCGCGCGGCGCTTCAGGCGTAGCGGCGCAACTGCTGCGAGAACTCCGCCAGCGACCGGATGCCGCTCGCTTCCGCCCGCTCGCACCAGTCCTGCAGCTGCCTGACGAGCTGCTCGCGGGTCGCGGTGGAGCGCCCCCATACGGCGGCGAGTTCGCGCCGCATGGCGACCATCGTCTGCAACTTGCGCGACTTCGGCAGCGCGGCAGCGAGTCTGGCGCGCTCGCCTTCGTGCAGTGTCTTCTCGTCACGCGCCAGCAGCCGTGGTTTCACGCGGCCCAACGCGCGCGCATCGGCCGGTGAGATGCGCCGCAGCTTGGCCATCTCCTCGCCGTAGATGCGCCTGAGCGACTTCGCGTACCTGGCCAGCACGTCGTAGCGGCAACTGATCACTGCCTGCAGCGTCTGCGGATCGATCACAGGCTTGGCCGCAGAAAGGTGCGGCCGGGGCGCAACGTGCTTGACCTGCGCCAGCCCCAGCGCCGCGAGCACGCGGATGTACAGCCAGCCGACATCGAATTCATACCACCTGTACGAGAGCCTGGCCGAGGTCGGGTAGGCGTGGTGGTTGTTGTGCAGTTCTTCGCCGCCGATCAGGATGCCGACCGGAAAGATGTTCGTGCTGGCATCCGCGGTGGGCCAGTGGCGATAGCCCCAGTAGTGACCGATGCCGTTGATCACGCCGGCCGCCCAGAACGGAATCCACACGATCTGGGTGAGCACGACCAGCAGGCCGGGCACGATGCCGAACAGCGCGACGTCGACCAGACCCATCACGATGAGCCCGAGTGGCTGGTACCGTGAATACAGGTTGCGCTCGAGCCAGTCGTCGGGCGTGCCGTGGCCGTAGCGCTCGAGGGTCTGCGGACGGTTGGCTTCCTTCACGTACAGGAAGACGCCGCCCCACAGCACGCGATTGATACCCAGCACCTGCGGGCTGTGCGGGTCTTCGGGCGTGTCGCACCTGGCGTGGTGCTTGCGGTGCACGGCCGCCCATTCGCGGGTCACCATGCCGGTCGTCAGCCAAAGCCAGAAGCGGAAGAAATGGCTGGCGACCGGATGCAACGCCAGCGCGTGATGCGCCTGGTGCCGATGCAGGAAGATCGTGACCGACGCAATGGTGACGTGGGTCAGGCCCAGCGCGGCAAGCGCGACACCCCACCAAGGCAGGTCGAATACGCCGGTGAACAGGAACGCTTCCATGACGCCTCCTTCGCTTCGTTCCTCAGGAAAAAGCTACGCCCGCGGGAGGCCGCGCGGAGTGACTGAGGTCAAGTGCTCGTGCGGCCGGCGAGTTCTCCGGTGTCGAAACCCGCGCGGCTACTTCAGCCGCCCGAACTGCGCCAGTGCCACGCCGGCAAGCGTGACCGCGGCGCCGCCGAGCTTGATCCACGTGTAGCTCTCGCCCATTGCGAACCAGGCCACCAGGCCGGCCACCGGCGGCATCAGGTAAATGAGCGGCGCGGTGCGTGCCACGCCGCGCACCGCGTTGACCCAGCCCCAGACGATCCAGCCGATGAACGCCGAGACGATCACCGCCCACAGCGTGCCGGCCCAGATCGCGATCGGCACCGCAGACCAGTCCACCGTCAGGCCCGCGGGCAGGCTCAGCAGCACCACCGGCAGGCTGCCGGCGAGGGTGGCGTACGCCATCACCGTGACGCCGCCGTGCCTCTC
Source organism: Burkholderiales bacterium (assembly GCA_024641225.1). Lineage (GTDB taxonomy): Bacteria > Pseudomonadota > Gammaproteobacteria > Burkholderiales > Burkholderiaceae_F > JADJWR01. Next base: position 3,211 of record JAHEDN010000163.1, read on the forward strand.
GATCAGCGGCTTGGCCGCCACCGTGTAGGCCGAGAAGAATGCCGCGGCCACGAGCAGCACCAGGTCGCCGCTGCTGGCCTGCCAGCGCGCGCGCAGCAGCTTGTCTGAGAGGAAGATCAGCACGCCAATGCAGGCGACTGCCACGCCGGCCACCTGCGCGCGGGTCAGCCGCTCGTAGCCGGCGCGGCGCAGCAGCAGCAGCGTGAACACCGGGCCCAGCGCAAGAATCAGCGAACTGGAGAACGCGGTCGACCAGTGGATACCGTAGGTCACCAGGCCGACGTGCAGCAGGTGGCCCATCAGGCCCAGCCGGGCAAGCGCCCAGAGTTCGCTTCGCGCCAGCCTCGGCCAGTGCGTGCCGTAGCGCTGCCACAGCAGCAGCACCGCGCACACCGGCATGATCAGGTAGCGCGCGAACAGGAAGCCGCCGGGCCCCAGCGCGTTGAAGACCGCCTTCTGCACGCTGAAGTTCGCACCCCAGACGAGCACGAGGGCGAGGGCGAGCAGCAGCGCGGCGCGCTGGCTCGGCGGCTCGCGCGCCGGGCGCGCGAACAGGACTGAAGGCTTGGACAAGGCGAAGGGGCCGAATCGTGATCTGCGTTGAAACCAACGTCGCCTTCATTGACACGTCAGTTCCACGCAGGCGGAACTCTAGTCCCTCGAAGGGTCGGCGCACGGTCGTCAACGCCGAAGCTTCGAGGCACGGGCAGTCCCTGCGCGCCGCGGCGACATGCGAGCGCGCGAGTGGCTCGCGGCTGCGGATCGAGGATCGCGCAGTCGCGCTATCGTGGCTCGATGGCGATCCGCGTCGAGTGCTATGCCGGCTACCGCGGCGAACAGGAGCCGACGGCGTTCTGGCTCGGCGAGCGACGCGTGGTCGTCCGCTCGATCGTCGACCGCTGGTTCGCGCCGGCGCAGCGCTGGTTCCGCGTCGATGCCGACGACGGAAACCTGTACGTACTGAAGCATGACGACGCAAGCGGCGAGTGGGAACTCGCCGCGTTCACTCGCGGCGCCGTGCCGGGAAACCGTGACTGAGTCGCCTGCAGGTTGCGCTTACGCTTGACTGCTGCCCCGAGCGGAACAGCGAATGCCGAGTGCACCGAAATTCTCGAACCGGCTGGCCCGCGAGACCAGCCCGTACCTGTTGCAGCACGCGCACAACCCGGTCGACTGGTACCCGTGGGGCGAAGAGGCCTTCACGAAGGCGCGCACCGAGGACAAGCCGATCCTGCTGTCGGTCGGCTACGCCACCTGCCACTGGTGCCACGTGATGGAGCGCGAGAGCTTCGAGGACGAGGAGATCGCGCGCCTGCTCGTCGAGGGCTTCGTCGCGATCAAGGTCGATCGCGAGGAGTTGCCGGATGTCGACCACGTCTACATGACCGTGCTGCAGGCGCTGACCGGCCGCGGCGGCTGGCCGATGAACATGTTCCTCACCCCCCGCCTGGCGCCGTTCTACGGCGGCACCTATTTCCCGCCGCGGGCGCGCCACGGCCTGCCCGCGTTTGCCGAGGTGCTGCGCGCCGTCTCCACGGCCTGGAAGGAGCAGCGCACCGAACTCGAGCGGCAGGGGCTGGCACTGCTCGAGCACGTGCGGCAGGGCGCGGTCGCGCCTCCTGCTCCGCCTGCCGACGACCTGCATTCGCGGGCAGTGACCCGGCTGGCGCAAGGCTTCGACCGCACGCACGGCGGCTTCGGGCCGGCGCCGAAGTTCCCGCAGCCGCCGCTGTTGCAGTACCTGCTCACGCTGGCCGCGCTGGGCGACCGCGAGGCGCGCGCCATGCTGGTCGCGACGCTCACGCACATGGCTGCCGGCGGCATCTACGACCATGTCGGCGGTGGCTTCGCACGCTACTCGACCGACGAGCGCTGGCACGTGCCGCACTTCGAAAAAATGCTGTACGACAACGCGCAGCTCGTTCGCGTCTACGCCGGCGCCTGGCGCCTGACCGGCGACGAGCGCCTGCGTTTCGTCGCCGAAGACGCGCTGGCGTACCTTCAGCGCGAGATGCACCCGCCTGCCTCCGGTGCCGCCTTCAGCTCGGCGCAGGATGCCGACTCCGAAGGCGTCGAGGGCAAGTTCTACGTCTGGACCGCCGCCGAACTGCGCGAAGTGCTCGGTCCCGACGCCGAGGCGGCGATGCGGCTGTACGGGGCGACCGAAACCGGCAACTGGGAGCACGGCGTCAACGTCCTCGAACGGCGCGAGCCGGAGTCGGTGCGCGCCGAACTCGCGCTGTCGCCCGCCGCCTGGCAGCAGTGGGAGCGCTCGGTGCGCGAGCGCCTGTATGCGGCCCGCGGCGGGCGCATCCGGCCGATCACCGACGACAAGGTGCTCGCCGACTGGAACGGCATGGTGCTGCGCGCGCTGGCCGAAACCGGCCGCCTGCTCGGCCGCACGGACCTCGTCGACTCGGCGCGCGAGCTGGCGAAATTCCTGCTCGACACGATGCACAGTGGCGGACGGCTGCGTCACGCGTGGCGTGATGGCGTGCTGCGCAGCGAAAGCTACCTTGCAGACTATGCGCAGGTCGGGCTCGGGCTGCTCGAACTGCACGCGGCCACCGGCGAGCTGGCGTGGATGCGGCACGCCTACGACCTGTGCGCGGCGATGCTGAGGCGCTTCCACGTCGCCGACGACGGCTTCTATGACAGCGAACCGGGCGTCCTTCCCGTCCGCGCGCGCGACCTGTTCGACGGCGCAGTGCCCTCCGGCACGGCGGCCGCGTGCGAACTGCTGCTGCGACTCGCCGGCGCGTACGAGCGCGGTGACTGGGCCGACATCGCGCAGCAATGCATCGGGCGCCAGTCGGCAATGCTCGAACTGCCGTCGGCCGCGCCGGCGCTGCTGCTGGCGCAGCTGCTGAACGAGCACGGCGCGCAGCTGGCGCTGCCGGCGCCGGCCGGCGCGCTGGACATCGCGCGCGCCGAATTCGCACCGCTAGTCACCTTCGTGAGCGGCCCGCCCGGTGCGCTGCCGCTGCTCACGAAACGCGTTGCCGGCCA
>JAHEDN010000164.1 GCA_024641225.1 Burkholderiales bacterium
CCCGGCGCCTACACCGCAACGCTGACCGTCACCGACAACGCCGGCCTGACGGACAGCAAGTCGGTCACGATCAACGCCGACCCGCAGGCGACCGCAGTCACGATGCACGTCGCGGACATCGCGATGAGCCTGCGCACCTTCAGCAAGAGCCGGGCCGACGCGCTGGCCACCGTCACGGTGCGCGACAGCAGCGGCAACGTCGTTCCCGGCGCGACGGTCAGCGGATCGTGGAGCGGCGTGGTGGGCGGAACCGCATCGGCACAGACCAACGCCTCGGGGCAGGCTTCGTTCCGCTCCGCACGCGTGAAGGTGTCGACCGGCAGCACATTCACCTTCACGGTGACCGGCGTCTCGCTGGGCGGCTACACCTACGACGCGTCGCAGAACGTCGAGACCAGCGACTCGATCGTCCGCTGACGCACAGCGAAACACACGCCCCGCGCGGGGCGTCCGCGCGCAGGCGATGCGAGCGCGCGCGGCCCCTGCGCGCTACTTGACGAGCGTGACCGGCACGTCGGACAGGTGCACGACCTTGAACGACGTCGAGCCGAGAAAGACATTCTCCAGGTCGCCGAGGCCGCGCGTGCCCATCACGATGCCGCTGCAGCCGTGGTCCCTGGCCACCTGGACGATCGTTTCGGCCGTCCTGCCGAACATGATCAGGAACTCGTAGGGACAGCCCGATTCCTCGAGCAGCCTGCGCGCGGAGGCGGACTGCGCCTGGCCCTGCTGCTTCAGGTGTTCGCGCGACGAGTCACTCGCCAGCCCGTGCGGGTACCAGCGTTCCAGCTGCTCCTGCACGTTGAGCAGGATGATCTTCATCCCCTGCACGGCCTTGGCCATCGCCACCGCGTGGGCCAACGCGCGGTCGGCATTCGGCGAACCATCGACGGGTACCAGCAGCGATTTCATGTCAACCGCCCCACTTGCCGGCGCGCGAAGGGCGCACCGTTCACGAACCATTGTCCGCAGCACGCGGCGTTGCGCGCTGATCGGAATCAACTGAGGCGGTGACCCTCGCCTCCGTACGTGAAAGCGTGGCCGGAGGCTGCGCGTCTACTGCTGCGCCCGAGCCAGCAACGCCTGTGCCGCTCTCTCGGAAAGCACGACCAGCAGCTTCATCGACGCCCGCGTGAAGCCAACAAAGAGCTTGCGCTGGGCGAGTTCGTCGAAGGTGTCGAAGTCGACCTCGGTCAGGATCACGCACGGGGCGGACTGGCCCTTGAACCGATACACGGTCTCGACCAGCAGGTCGCCGTCGGAAAACTCCGGACGGCCGAACAGGTCGTAGCGCCCCTGCCAGGACTTCAGCCGGTGCGGGCCGATCTGGTCGAAGCTGCGCAGCGCCGACCGCTCGCGCCCGGTGAAGGTCACCAGCACGGTGTCGACGACGCGGAAACCGCCGTGCAGCGCGCGCGTCACCGCGCGCCGGGTCGCGGCGACCAGCGATTCCGTATCGGCGTAGGTGAGGAACTCGACCTCGCCGCCGGCGATCGGGCTGGCGGCCTCGATCGGCTGGGCGAGCGCAAGCAGCCGGTTCAGGTAGCCGAGCACGTCGCGCGGGCTGCGGTAGTTGGTCTCCGCGCGCAGCGTCACGAAACCTGGCAACTCCAGCGGCGGCCGGTCGTAGAGGCGCTGCATCGGGTCTTCCAGCCACCACAAGCGCCCCGCGGGCTGCAGCCATCGCAGCAGAGCGTCCTTCCAGTGCGGCTGGAAGTCCTGACCCTCGTCGATCACCAGTTCGTCGAACCGCTCCCCCGGTTGCACCGGCAGCACGCCGAAGCGTTCCGCGATCTGCTCGAACGCGTCCGTTGCGCGGTAGTCGATCGTCTCGCCCGCCGCGCGAAGGCGCCGGTCGCACAGTTGATGGAAGCTCGCCACTTCCGCGCCCTCCGGCGCAAGCTGTGCCAGATGATCGGCGAGCGGCCGGTTGAAGCACACGTACAGCGCCCGCCGGCCCTGCGCCGCCGCATCCTGCAGCACCGCCAGCGCGAGCTGCGTCTTGCCCGAGCCCGCCGTGCCGATCACGCGCAGGCGAAACGGCTCGAACTGCAGGCGCCGCGCCCACGTGGCCAGGCCGCCCGCAAGGCGCGTGACCATCCGCTCGGCGCGGCCGAGCAGCGCGCTGACTTCGGGCACCAGTTGCAGTTCGTTCTCGAAGAAGCGGCGCAACTTGTGCGCCAGCACTTCGCGGGGCGCCTCTTCGGGCAGCGCCTCCCGGATGCGCGCGCACAGTCGCTCGCGGCTGCGCTCGTCGATGATTCGCTCGGGCGGCAGCCCGGCAGTGCCGAACTGTTTCACCGTGTAGTCGGGGCAATACAGCAGGTAGTCGATCGCCACGGCTTCGCCCTGCACCACCGGCGCCAGCCGCGCGCGCAGCGCGTCGAGCGTGCGGTCGAGCTGGACGGCCACGAGTTTGTCCTTGCCCGAGTACTTCTTGACCAGGCCCTCGGGCGTTTCGGTGAGGAAGCCGGACTTCTGCTCGACCAGAACGATTCGCGCCGACGGGGCCACGACGACGAAGTCGATCTCGCCGAAGACCGCCGTGCCGCGGTCCACCCGCGTCCAGTGCACGCCGTGGAAAACGGTCAGCTCGTCGGGCAGGCCGGCTTCGAGCACGGCGAGCGTCTCGATCTCGCGCGCCACGGCGCCGGTCGCGTCCAGCGTGCGCCAGTCGGAAGGAATGACTCGGGCCATCGGTGCGGCTACGGCTTCGGGCCGAGCAGGCAGGTTCAGGGGAACGGCACGGCGCCGCTTCTAGCACAGCCGCGCGGCTTTGCAGCAGGCTATCCTCGACGGCGCCACGCGGGAGGCTGCCGATGCGCGAAATCGATCTGTGGGTCCGGGCCGGGTTCCTCTATCCGATGAGCGACGGACTGCCGATCCTGCGCGACGCGGAGGTGGCCATCACCGGCAACCGCATCGTCCATGCCGGCGCGCCCATGCCGGAAGGCACCTGGCGGGCGCGCCGCGAAATCGGCGGCCCGGCGTGTGCCGTGCTGCCGGGCTTCGTCAACGCGCACACGCACACCGCGTCGCTGGTCTTTCGCGGCCGCACCGACGATGTCGCCGGCGGTGCTGCCCTGTACGACGTCGCCTTCCGCATGGAGAAGACGATCGGCCGCGAGGAGTGGCGTGACCTCGCCTGGGCCGGCACGGTGGAGATGATCCGCTCGGGCTTCACCACGGTGAACGACCTCTGGTACGCGCCGGACCTGCTCGCCGAAGCCTGCGCGGCGAGCGGGCTGCGCGCGCAGATCGCCAACAAGGTGTTCGACGTCGCGCTCGATCGTCTCGGGCTCGACGACTACACACACCACCCGCATATTGGAGAGCAGCGGCTGCGCGAGGGCGTCGATTTCGCCGTGCGCTGGCATGGCCGCGAGGACGGACGGATCCAGGCGCGGCTGGGCCCGCACGCCAGCGATACCTGTTCGCCGGAACTGCACCGGCAACTGCGCGCCGAGGCGGACCGGCTGAAGCTCGGCCTGCACATCCACACCGCCCAGTCGCGCCGCGAGGTCGCCGAGGTCCGGCGCGCGCAGGGCCGCGGTCCGCTGGAGTACCTGCGCGACCTCGGCGTGCTCGCGCCCGACGTGGTCGTCGCGCACCTGAGCTTCGCCACCGATGCCGACCTCGACGCCGTCGCAAGCACCGGCACCAACTACGCGCACACGCCGACCATCTACCCGCGCCGGGGCTGGTATCCGCGCTTCGCCGAAATCACCGGTCGCGGCATCCCGACCGGCTTCGCCACCGACTGGATGCAGAACGATCCGTTCGAGATGATGCGCAACGCGATCAACGCAATGCGGCTGGTTGCCGGCGACGCCGGCGCGATGAACTGCCGCGATGCGCTCTGGTACGCGACGGTCGGCGCGGCGCGCATCATGGGGCTCGATGCGCAGATCGGCTCGCTCGAGCCGGGCAAGAAGGCCGACCTCGTCTTGGTCGACCTCGACCGCCCGCATCTGCAGCCGTTCTACGGCGACTACGCAGCGCTGGTCTTCTACGCACGCGCCGACGATATCGCAGCGAGCGTGATCGACGGGCGGGTCGTGATGGATAACCGCCGCGTCGTCACCGTCGACGAGGCAGAAATCCACCGCGCGCTGTGCCGGCACACGCCGAGCTGGCGGCACCGGCTGATCGAACTCGGCGCACTGCCGACGCCGCAGTAGATCAGCGCCCGCCCTGGCCCGGCAGCACCTCCATCCCCGCGCCTTGCCGTCGGGTCGGGGCGAGGAGCATCCAGACCACGGCTGCGCACTGCAGCAGCAGGACGATCGCGAACGTCGCGCGATATGCCTGGCTCGCACCCCACCCGCCGGCGCGCAGCGCATCGACTGCGACACCCATGCCCCACTGCAGGCCAAAGGCTCCGATGAACGCCGTGAGGTTCAGCGCGGTGTTGGCACGGCCCGAAAGCGCCAGCGGCAGTGAGCGAACGAGGATCGGATAGGCGATGTTGCTGGTCGGATAGACGAAGGCGAGCAACGCCCACAGCCACCCCTGGCCCTGGCCGGCGAGCAGGTTGATGGCTGCGAACACCAGGACGAAGGTGACCGCGACGCCGTTCAGGATTCTCGCTTCGCTGATGCCGCGCCGAAGCAGCGGCGTGGTCATGAAGCCCATGAACAGGCAGCCGGCGAGAAACGCGGCGTTGAGGAACGTCAGATGCTGTGCGATCACCGGCCGGCTGAAGCCCTCGACCTCCGCCATCCATCGCGACACCCACAGCCCCTGCACGGCCATGAATCCGCCGATGCTCAGCGTCACCATTGGCGCATAGCGCCAGAACTGGCGATCCGTCATCACCTGCTTCACACCCGCCAGCTGCTCGGCCAGGCCGGCGCCGTGCGATGCCCCGCCCTTGTCCGGCACCACGAGCCAGATCACCGCCGAGGCGAGGACCGTCACTGCAGCAAGACCCAGCATGACGTTGCGCCAGTCGGTCAGTCCCAGCGCCACTTCGAGCGGTTGCGCGGCAAACACCGCGCCCAGTCCGCCCGCGGCCATGATCCAGCCGATCAGCGAGCCCTGCCGTTCAGGCGGAAACGACTGGTTGAACGCCTTGAAGGCCGCCATCAGGCACGCCGAAACGCCGAGCCCGATCAGCGCGCGACCCCACGCGAGCCCGGCAAGGTCGCCCGCCAGTGCGAAGACGGCGGCACCGGACGCAGCAAACAGCAGCAGGACCGCCTCGACCCGTCGCGGGCCGAAGCGATCGAGCAGGATGCCGAGCGGCAACTGCGCGGCGCCGAAGGCGAGGAAGTAGGTGCTGGTGAGCAGCCCGAGCGCGTGGTCGGGCAGAGCAAGGTCGCTCGCGAGGACCGGACCAATGACCGCGTTCGAGGTCCGGAACAGGTACGACAGAAGGTAGCCCGCCGCGAACGGCAGGAACAGGCGCAGCCACAGCGCGCGTGGCGAAAGCTCGGTCAAGGCAACTCCGTCGCGGAAGGCGGCGAAATGTAGCGGGTTCGGCTGAGTACCGCGCTCCCCTGGTTGCCGATCGGTTGCGGAATTGGCCGGTCTGCCGTGCTACCGCCACCGCTCCCGCATCCGCGCCGCGACGTCGATCGCGACGGACGGTGCGCATGCGGCACGCGCTTCGCTGCCCGTGCCCGGCGGCGGCCAGGCGCGCGAGTCGAACAGCGCGGCGAGCTTCGGCGGGATGAAGCGCGTTCGCGAGCCGTATACGTGGCGGTCGCCGCCGGCTGCCTGCTGGTGCACGTAGAAGCGCTGCGGCACGAGCAGGTGCAGGTGGTCCTTCGCGCGCGTCATCGCCACGTACAGCAGGCGACGCTCCTCCTCGATCTCCGCCGGCGTGCCGGTCGCCATGTCGGACGGAATGCAGCCGTCGACTACGTTGAGCAGGTACACCGCGCCCCACTCCTGCCCCTTGGCGGAGTGGATCGTCGACAGCGTCAGATAGTCCTCGTCGAGCAGCGGCGTGCCGGCCTCGTCGCTGGTCGCATCGGGCGGGTCGAGCGTCAGTTCGGTGAGAAAACGCTCGCGCGATGGATAGGTGCCGGCGATGTGTTCGAGCGCGGCGAGGTCGGCGAGGCGAGCTTCGGCATTCTCGTGGATGCGCGCCATCTGCGGCTCGTACCAGCGGCGCACCTGCGCCAGTTCGGCCGGCCAGGCCCGGCTGCGATCGCGCAGCGCGCGGACGAGTTCGGCCAGCGCGCGCCAGTCGGCACCGCAGGCGGCCGGCGG
>JAHEDN010000165.1 GCA_024641225.1 Burkholderiales bacterium
CTGATGCGGCTGTACTGGATCACCGAAGGCGACGACCCCGCGCACGGCGCCTACGTCCACTACCCGTTCGACGACCTGCTGGCGATCGTGCGGCTGGAGAGCCAGCGCAACCGCTGCCTGGTCATCGGCGAGGATCTCGGCACCGTGCCGCCCGAGGTCCAGGAGAAGCTCGCGGCCAGCGGCGTGCTCTCGTACCGGCTGCTGTATTTCGAACGCGACGCCGGCGGCCGGTTCCTCCCGCCGGCAAACTTCGAGCCGCGGGCGCTGGTCGCCGGTGCCACGCACGATCTGCCGACGCTGGCCGGCTGGTGGGACGGCAACGATCTCGAACTGCGCGCGAAGCTGGACCTGTTCCCGGAGCCGGAGCTGCGCGAGCGGCAGGTTATCGAACGCGCCCAGGACCGCGCCCGGCTGCTGCTGGCGCTGGAAGAGGAGGATCTTCTGCCGTCGGGGGCGACCGTCAGCCCGGTGTCGATCCCCAAACTGACGTCGGCCTTCTGCCGCGCGCTGCACCAGTACCTGGCGCGCAGTCCGTCGAAGATCGTGCTCGCGCAACTCGAGGACGTGCTCGAGGTGCGCGAACAGATCAACCAGCCGGGCACGATCGACCAGTACCCGAACTGGCAGCGCAAGCTGCCGCTGCTGCTCGAACGCTGGTCTTCCGACGACCGCTTCGTCGAACTGGCGCGCATGTTCGAGCGCGAACGCGGTCGCGGTCGCCTGGCCGTGCCGAGGCGGAAAGAGGCGGCGCAGGCGGTCATTCCGCGCGCCACCTACCGCGTGCAACTGCATCGCGACTTCACCTTCAACGACGCCGCCGCGCTGGTGCCTTATCTGGCCCGGCTCGGTGTGAGCCATCTGTACTGCTCGCCGTTCCTGCGTGCGCGTGCCGGCAGCCGGCACGGCTACGACATCGTCGATCACAACGCGCTGAATCCGGAGATCGGCAACCGCGACGACTTCGAGCGGCTGATCGACACGTTGCGCAGCCACGGCATGGGGCTGCTGATGGACGTCGTGCCCAACCACATGGGCGTGCTCGGCGGCGACAACGGCTGGTGGCTCGACGTACTCGAAAACGGCGCCGCGTCGATGTTCGCCGCGTTCTTCGACATCGACTGGGCCTCCAGTGATCGGGCGCTGACCGGCAGGGTGCTGCTGCCGATCCTCGGCGACCAGTACGGCGTCGTGCTCGAGCGCGGCGAGCTCAAGCTCGGCTTCGAGCCGGCAAGCGGCAGTTTCGTGCTGCGCTATTACGAGCACCGTCTGCCGATCGACCCGGCTACCTACCCCCGGCTGCTCGACTCGGCGCAGCACCTTCTGACGCCGAACACGCTGCCCCAATCGGCCGCCGATTCGCTGGCCAGCCTCGCGTCGGCACTCGGCCACTTGCCGGCCCGCCAGGACTGCAGCGAGGAGATGCGGTCCGAGCGTCATCGCGACAAGGAAGTTCACAAGGCGCAGCTGGCGCGGCTGGCGCGCGAATTCCCGCCGCTCGCAGAGGCGATCGAGCGCGCGGTCGGCGCAATCAACGGTTCGGCTGACGACCGGACCAGCTTCGCCGCGCTCGACGAGCTGATCGAGCAGCAGGCCTACCGGCTGGCGTACTGGCGCGTCGCCGCCGACGAGATCAACTACCGCCGCTTCTTCGACATCAACGAGCTCGCGGACCTGCGGATGGAGCGTGCCGAGGTCTTCGACGCAACACACCGGCTGGTGCTCGATCTCGTCGCCAGCGGCAAGGTCGACGGCCTGCGCATCGACCATCCCGACGGCCTGCTCGACCCGGCCGCCTATTTCCGCCGGCTGCAGGAGCGCTACGCGCAGCTGATCGGCCAGCCAGGTGCTGCTTCGGGCGGCGGCGACTCGCGCACGTGGCCGCTCTACGTCCTGGCGGAAAAGATCATCGCTCCGCACGAGCAACTGCCGCTCGACTGGGCACTGCACGGCACCACCGGCTACCGCTTCGCCAACGTCGTCAACGGCCTGTTCATCGACGCAAGCGCCCGGTCGCGTCTCGACCGCGCCTGGCGCGCCTTCGTCGGCGACGAGGCCGAGGATTTCGAGGAACTCGCCTACCGCTGCCGGCGCATCGTCATGGCCACGAGCCTGTCCGGCGAACTCACCGTGCTGGCCAACGCGCTGCTGCGACTGGCGCGCGCCGATCGCCGTACGCGTGATTTCACGCTGAACTCGCTGCGCCTGGCACTGGCGGAAGTCGTCGCCTGCTTCCCGGTCTACCGCACCTACGTGGTCGAGAAGCCGAGCGCGCAGGACCGCCGCTTCATCGACTGGGCGATCGGCCGCGCACGGCGGCGTGGTCGTGCCGCCGACCCGAGCGTGCTCGATTTCATCCGTAGCGTGTTGCTCGGCGACCTGCCGCCGGGTGCGCCGCCCGAACTGCTGGTCCGCTACCGCGCGTTCACGCAGCGCCTCCAGCAGTACACGGCACCGGTGACGGCCAAGGGCATCGAAGACACCGCCTACTACCGGCATCAGCGGCTGATCGCGCTGAACGAAGTCGGCGGCGAACCCGACGTATTCGGCATTACGGTCAACGCGTTCCACGGCGCCAGTCGCGACCGTGCGCAGCGCTGGCCGCACACGATGCTTGCCTCGTCGACCCACGATACCAAGCGCTCGGAGGACGTCCGCGCGCGGCTCGACGTCATCTCCGAACTGCCGGCGATGTGGCGGTTGGCAGTACGCCGCTGGAGCCGCATCAACCGCAGCAAGCGGCGCACGCTGGAAAAGCAGCCAGCGCCCTCGCGCAACGATGAGTACCTGCTCTACCAGGCCCTGGTCGGCAGCTTTCCCGTCGGCGAGATCGACGACGCGGGCCTCGCCGCATATCGCAGCCGCATCGTCGAATACATGCTGAAGGCGGCCCGCGAAGCCAAGCAGCACACCAGCTGGATCAATCCCGACCAGGCCTATGAGGAGGCGCTCGCCGGTTTCATCGAGGCGCTGCTGGCACGCGTCGACGGCAACCTGTTCATCGACGACCTGCGCGCTGCCCTGCCCCCGTTCTCCCGCTGGGGTGCCTACAACGCGCTGTCGATGGCGGCACTGAAGATGACGTCTCCCGGCGTGCCGGATATCTACCAGGGCGAAGAGCTGCTCGAACTGGCGCTGGTCGATCCGGACAACCGCCGCCCGGTGGACTATGCGATGCGCGGCCGCCTGCTGCAGGAATTCGGGACGATCTCGGCAGCCGATGACCCGGCTCCGGCGGTCGCGGCGCTGCGCGAGCGGCCGGAAGATGGCCGCCTCAAGCTGTGGGTGATTTGGCGCGCGCTCCAGCTTCGCCACGAGCAGCCGGCGCTGTTCGCCTGTGGAGATTACCGTCCGTTGTTGCCGCAGGGCGAGCGGGCGCGCCACGTCATCGCGTTCGCGCGCGCGCATGAGGGCGGCATGGTCGCCACCGTCGCTGCGCGGCTGTACGCGGGCCTGCGAATCGACCCGGATCAGCCACCGGTCGGGAACATTTGGGCGGATACCGTGGTCGATCTCCAATCGCCCTCCTCGGGAGGGCGATGGCGCGACGTGCTCACCGGTCGCTGCTTCGCCGCCCGTGCCGAGCCGATGCCGCTCGCTGAACTCCTGGCGGTCCTGCCCGTGGCGCTGCTGCTCCACGAACCGACAGGATCATGAAACCCTAGAACCCCGAATCGAACCCGGAGGAGCCCGTGCAAGACTTGCTAACCCGCTTTCCCTTACTCGACGTGACGCAATGGAACCAGGCGACGCATACGTTGGTCCGCATCGCGCTGATCGTTCTTGTGGCATGGATCGTGATGGCCCTTCTGCAGCGGGCGATCCGGCTGTTCCGCCAGCGCATCGCCGCGCGCCTCGACGATCGCGAGGCGGTCAAGCGCGCCGAGACGCTCGGCCGAGTGTTCCGCTACATCGTCGCGGTCGTCGTGTCACTCGTCGCCGGCATGTTGGTGCTGTCTGAACTGGGCATCTCGCTGGCCCCGATTCTGGGCGCTGCCGGCGTTGCCGGCGTGGCGATCGGCTTTGGCGCGCAGAGCCTGGTCAAGGATTTCTTCTCCGGCTTCTTCATCCTGTTCGAGGACCAGATCCGCAAGGGCGACGTCGTCCAGGCGGCCGGCCACGCCGGCCTCGTCGAGGAGATCACGCTGCGCCATACGCGGCTGCGGGACTACGACGGCAACGTGCACTACGTGCCGAATGGCATGATCGACAGCGTGGTCAACATGAGCCGCGGTTTTGCGCAGGCCGTCATGGACATCGGTGTTGCCTACCGCGAGGACACCGACGAGGTCTACAAGGTGATGCGCGAAGTGGCCGCAAGGATGCGCGAAGACAAACTCTTCGGCCCGCGCATCCTCGACGACCTGGAGATCGCCGGCGTCGACAAGTGGGACGACTCGGCAGTCGTGATCCGCTGCCGCTTCAAGGTCGTCGCCCTCGAGCAGTGGGGCGTGCGTCGTGAATATCTGACCCGGCTGAAGAAGGCGTTCGACGCCGCTGGCATCGAAATCCCCTTCCCGCACCTGACCATCTACGCCGGGCAGGACAAGGCCGGCAATGCCCCGCCGTTCATCCTGAGGCAGATCACCGCGGAATAAGGGAACCACCGACCGGCGTCAGCGCCGGCCGACCCTCATTTCTCGCGACGAAGGATCTTGGCCCGGACCTTGTCGTAGTCCGCCTTGCTGATCGCGCCTTCAGCAAGCGCGCGCGGATGCCGGACATCTTCACTCCTCAAGGGCTCGGACAACGCGGCCAATCGTATCGGATGGTCGGGGCGCGCTGTTGCGCCGCCTTTCCTGTTTCCCATGGTCCTGCAGGCACTTGCGATTCACGTCAGCGATCCGCCCTCCGCCCGAGGCAGTAGATTGTCGGCGTGCATGACTTGAAGATGGAATCGATCATGACGGACACGACGTTCCCGGCGGATCGCACGCAGCGCTACTTCGAGGACTACACGCCGGGCCTGGTGCTGGAATTTGGCGCAACCCGGGTCGACGAGGCCGAAGTGGTCGAGTTCGCGCTGCGTTTCGATCCGCAGCCGTTCCACGTCGACGCTGAGCGAGCCTCGGAAGGCCCCTTTGGCGGCCTGATCGCCAGCGGCTGGCACACCGGCAGCCTGATGATGCGGCTGCTGGTGGAGCACTACCTGTCGCCAATCGCAAGCCTCGGCTCCCCCGGGCTCGACGAGGTGCGCTGGCTGGCCCCAGTGCGGCCCGCCGACACGCTTTCTGTGCGGGTGACGATCCTCGAGGCGAGGCGATCCAAGTCAAAGCCCGATCGCGGCCTGGTGAGGGCGCTGATGGAGGCGCTGAACCAGCGCGGCGAGGTGGTGATGAGCATGAAGGCGTTGAACTTCACCTTGTGCCGCGGCGCCGTACTGCCCGCAGGCTGAGCGACGGCCCGCTCCGCGCCTGTGATAACTTCTGCGCGGGTTCCGGCCGTGGCTCGCGCCTTCATGGCAAGAGCGTTCGACCGCGCAGGACGCGCCTGAAACTTTTCGCTGCCGCTGCACTCGCGGCAGTTGGTACGGCGCGCCGCCCGACCAGATCCACCGGAAAAGAACTTGATTCGAAACCCGCTCGACTCCGTGCTTCGTCTGCTCGCCGCCACGCTGCTGGCGCTTTCGTTTCCCGTGACCGGCGCGAGCGCACAGCAGTATCCGGACCGGCCGCTGCATCTGATCGTGCCCTTCCCTCCCGGCGGGGGCGCCGACATCCTGTCGCGCACCGTCATGCCGCGCGTCGAGAAAGCGCTCGGACAGCCGATCGTGATCGAGAACAAGCCCGGCGCAGGCGGCAACATCGGCGCCGAGTATGTCTCCCGCGCCGCGCCCGACGGCTACACGCTGCTGTACGGCACCAATGGCACCCACGCGATCAACGCCAGCCTGTATCGCAACCTGCGCTTCGACCCGGTCAAGGACTTCATCCCGGTGTCGCGGATGACGACGATCGCCGCCATGCTGATCGTCAACCCCAAGTTCCCGGTCAACTCGGTCGCAGAACTGATCCGCTACGCCAAGGCGAATCCCGGCAAGGTCAACTTCGCATCGGCAGGCAACGGCACGACCTCGCACCTGGCCGGCGAACTGTTCAAGACGATGGCCGGCATCGACATCGTGCACGTGCCCTATCGTGGAGGCGCTCTTGCCGTCACCGACCTCATGACCGGGCAGGTGCAGATGATGATCGAC
>JAHEDN010000166.1 GCA_024641225.1 Burkholderiales bacterium
GGGGCACGGCTCGTGGTCATCGAGGGCATGGCTCATGACCTGCCCCCAGCGCTGCTGCCGCGGATCGCCGACGAGATCGCCGAGCACGCGGCCTTGCCCGCCGGGCCGGGCGACTGAGCGGATCGGCAGCGAGCGCTGCCGGCGCTGCCCTACGCCGTCTCGCGCGTCCGGCGCTTTTTCAGCTTGGTGCGAATGCGGTCCTGTTTCAGCGCCGACAGGTAGTCGACGAACACCTTGCCGATCAGGTGGTCCATCTCGTGCTGCACGCACACCGCCAGCAGGCCTTCGCAGTCGAGCTCGAACGCAGCGCCGTACACATCCTGCGCGCGCACACGCACCCGTGCCGGCCGCCTGACCTCGTCGTAGATGCCGGGCACCGATAGGCAGCCTTCCTCGCACACGACGGTTTCCTCCGAGGCCTGGAGGATCTGCGGGTTCGCGAACACGCGCAGCTGGTCCTTGGTTTCCGACACGTCGACCACGATCAGCTGGATGTGCTGATCGACCTGCGTCGCGGCCAGGCCGACGCCCGGCGCGTCATACATGGTCTCCGCCATGTCGGCGACCAGTTGCCGCAGCCCCGGGTCAAACGCGGTCACCGGCCTGGCGGTCGTGCGCAGGCGTGGGTCCGGATACTCGAGAATGGCGAGCTTGGCCAAGGCGTACCTTTCAGTGTCAGGGGTGCACGGCCCCTTCACCGTGCCGTCTCACGCTGGGGCGCGGGTGCGTCGAACACGCGGGTTCGACGCTTGGGGCTAATCGCTTCGGCTGACAGATTTTCATTGCGATATCAAGACGCTAGAGGCAGAATTTTATGCACTGCGTGATGATCCGGCGCGGCGCGGGCGGTATCCGATCGACCGTCGCCATGTCTTGAGCGGCGCAGTATTCGGGAGTTTTCATGTTCACGCTACAAGCCTCCACCGTTAGGGTAGCGCGATGTGCCGCCCGCCTCGCCGTGCTGGTCGCCTTCGCGACACCGGGCATCGTGGCGGCGCAGTCGGCAGCCAGTCGCTTCCCGGTCACTGACGAGCAGCGGCTGACGGCCAGCCAGGTCGCGCAGTCGGGCGTTCCGCTGTCGGCGCTGGCCGCGAACGCGCCGGACGCCTACACGGTGAAGCGCGGCGACACGTTGTGGGACATCTCCAGCATCTTCCTGACCAGTCCCTGGCGCTGGCCCGAATTGTGGGGAATGAACAAGGAACAGATCGCCAATCCGCACCTGATCTATCCCGGCCAGACGTTGCGGCTCGTCAAAGGCAACGGCGTCGCGCGGCTCGAGATTGCGGACGCCCAGGGCGGCACGCCGGCCGACGTAGTCCGGCTTTCGCCGACGGTCCGCGATACCACCGGCGACCGGGACGCGATTCCGAGCATCCCCCACCGCATGATCGAGCCCTTCCTGTCTCGGCCCGCGGTGGTCTCGGCCGGCGAATTGGCCAAGTACCCGCGCATCGTCGCCACCCAAAGCGATCGCGTGTACGTGGGCCGCGGCGACTCCGCTTATGTGCGCGGCATCAGCGACGAACGCATCGAGCGCTACAACGTCTTCCGCCCCGCCCAGCCACTGTTCGATCCGGACGACGTCGCCCGCCGCAACCCGATCGCCTACGAGGCCTTCTATCTCGGGTCCGCCGGGGTCACCAAGACGGGCGAGGTCGCCACCGTGCGGATCACCGAAAGCACGCAGGAGATCGGCATCGGAGATCACCTCGTGCCGGTGCCCCCGCGCGCGCTGTTCGCCTACGTTCCGCGCCGGCCGGACAAGCCGATCGACGGCCGCATCGTGTCGATCTACAGCGGCCTGAACGAAACCGGCACGCAGAGCATCGTCACGCTCAACCGCGGCGCCAAGCAGGGCGTGCAGGTCGGCTACGTGCTCGAGTTGCTCGATACCGGCGCCACGATCCTCGATCGCACCAGTGACCGCCGCGAATACATCAAGTTGCCGGACGAGCGCATCGGCATGATGTTCGTCTTCCGTGTCTTCGACGAGATCTCCTACGCGCTCGTGTTCCGGGTGTCCAAGGCGGTCAAGGTCGGCGACCGCTTCGTCGAACCGGAGTGAACACGGCAGAGTGCAAAGGGACGGCCGCCGCGGGCGGCCGTTTCGTCTCCGGCGTCCGCCTGCGCACGCCAAACCTGGTGGCCCGGTGTCGGATATTCGGGTCGAGCATTGCGCTGGCCGACGCTACGCTTGCGCCATGGAGTCCGCCGAACGCGCCGCCTGGCTGCGGCTGACGCTTACCCAGGAGATCGGGCCGCGCACCGCGCGGACGCTGCTTGCTGCCTACGGCCTGCCGGACGCGATCTTTGGCGCCGGCCGCGCATCGCTGTCGAGGCACGTGCCGGAGCGGCTGGCCGCGACGATCGCCGCTCCGGCAAGCGCGGAGGTCGCCAATGCAGTCCGCGCGGCGGAGCGCTGGCTGGCGCTCGACCCTTCGCACGCGCTGGTCACGTGGGCCGACCACGACTATCCGCCGCTGTTGCTGGCCACCGCCGACCCGCCTCCGGTGCTCTTCGCCGCTGGCCGGCGCGATCTCCTGCAGCGACCGGTGCTGGCGATCGTCGGCAGCCGCAGCGCCACCCAGCAGGGAGCGGCCAACGCCGAAGCATTCGCGCAGCATCTGGCACGCGCCGGGCTGACGATCGTCAGCGGCATGGCGCTCGGCATCGACGCGGCTGCGCACCACGGCGCGTTGAGGGCGCTCGACGATGGCACCGATGCCTCGACAATCGCCGTACTCGGCACCGGTGTCGACGTCATCTATCCCGCCAGTAACCGCTCGCTCTACGAAGCGATTCGCAGCCGTGGCCTGCTGTTGTCCGAGTTCGCGCTCGGAACGCCGGGCATCGCGCACAACTTCCCGCGTCGCAACCGGGTCATCAGCGGCCTGGCGCGCGGCGTGCTCGTCGTCGAGGCCGCGCTTCGCTCGGGCAGTCTGATCACTGCCCGGCTGGCCGCGGAGGGCGGCCGCGAGGTGTTCGCGTTGCCGGGCTCGATCCATTCGCCGACTGCGCGCGGCTGCCACCGCCTGATCAAGGACGGCGCCAAGCTGGTCGAGTCGGCGCAGGACATCCTCGACGAGCTGCGGATCGACTTCAGCGTGAGCGAGCGCCGCGCGCCGAGGCCGCCGGCGCACGGCGCGCTGCTGACCGCGCTCGGCTTCGATCCGGTTGACCTGGATACGCTCGTCTTGCGCACGGGACGCGATGCGGGCAGCCTGACCGCCGAACTGCTCGAGCTCGAACTGGCCCAAGATGTTGAGCGTCTGCCCGGTAACCGCTACCAGCGCTTGCGGTGAGGGGGCGCGGCGCTGATTGCCAGCGCGGCCGGTTGCCGCTAAATTGGCAACCGGCCCATGTTCGATGTCCTCGTCTATCTGTTCGAGAACTGCGCCGCGTTCCAAGCGTGCCGGGATGCCGTCTCGATCACGCAGCAGCTCACCGACGCGGGCTTCGACGACGACGAGATCACTGACGCGATTGCCTGGCTGCGCGACCTCGAGCAGGTCACGAGCGACAACATTGCGCTGCGCGCGCCGACCGCGAACGCCTTCCGCGTCTATGTCGGCTTCGAGATCGGCCGCCTGAGCCCGCGCGGCATCGCCTTCCTGACCTTCCTCGAGGCGGAGGGGCAACTGACCCCGACCCAGCGCGAGATCGTCATCGAGCGGGCACTTGCCGTGCGCGAGACGCCAGTGGGGCTCGCCAAGCTGAAGGTCATCGTGCTGATGGTGCTGTGGAGCCAGCGGGCGGACATCGACGTGCTGATGCTCGAGGAACTTCTCGACGACGGCACCGACCGAGAAATGCATTAGCAATCAGGCATTTGTTAATCGGCGACGACCGCGCACTTGCGCTCGCACCGCGGTTCGTTGTTATCCTGAAAAAGGACAGAAGGCCGCCGCGGGCGGCTTTTGCATCTGGAAAACTCCTCATGAGCAAGGCACTGATCATTGCCGAAAAGCCCTCGGTCGCGGCCGATATCGCCCGCGCGATCGGCGGCTTCACGCGGCAGCAGGACTACTACGAGAGCGACGCGTTCGTGCTCAGTTCGGCGGTCGGCCATTTGCTGCAGCTTTCCAATCCTGCCGAGGTCGCGCGCGGCAAGTGGAGTTTTGCGCACCTGCCGATGATCCCGCCGCATTTCGAGGTCGCTCCGATCGACAGGCGCGGCGAGGAGCGGCTCAAGCTCCTGGCGCGGCTGATCAAGCGCAAGGACGTGAGCGAACTGATCAACGCCTGCGACGCCGGACGGGAGGGCGAACTGATCTTCCGCTACATCGTGCAGCACGCGAAGGCCAAGCAGCCGATTCGACGGCTGTGGTTGCAGTCGATGACGCCGGCGGCGATCCGCGAGGCCTTCGCCGAACTGCGGCCGGACAAGGAGATGCGCCATCTGGAGGACGCGGCGCGCTGTCGTGCCGAGGCCGACTGGCTGGTCGGAATCAACGGCACGCGGGCGATGACCGCCTTCAACAGCAAGGACGGCGGCTTCTTCAAGACCACGGTCGGACGGGTCCAGACGCCGACGCTGGCCATCGTGGTGGAGCGCGAGGAGAAGATCCTGCAGTTCGTGCCGCGCGACTACTGGGAAGTGCGCGCCGCGTTCGGCTGCAAGGCCGGCGAGTACGAGGGACGCTGGTTCGACCCGGACTTCCGCAAGCCGGAGGACGACGAGCACGCGCGTGCCGAGCGCCTGTGGGACAAGACGAGGGCGGAGTCGATCGTCGCGGCCTGCCGAGACAAGCCGGGCACGGTCAGCGAGGAGGCCAAGCCGAGCACACAGGCTCCGCCGCTGCTGTTCGACCTGACCTCGCTGCAGCGCGAGGGCAACGGACGCTTCGGTTTTTCGGCCAAGACCACGCTGTCGATCGCGCAGGCGCTGTACGAAAAGCACAAGGTGCTGACCTACCCCCGCACGGACTCGCGGGCGCTGCCCGAGGACTACGTCGGCGTGGTGAAGAAGACCGTCGAGGCGCTCGGCGGCCAGCGTCCTTTCGCGCCGTTCGCCAAGCAGATCGCCAAGGGTGGCTGGATCAAGCCGAACAAGCGCATCTTCGACAACAGCAAGATCTCGGACCACTTCGCGATCATTCCGACGCTCGAGGCGCCGCGCAGCCTCACCGAGGCGGAGCAGAAGATCTACGACCTGGTGGTCAAGCGTTTCCTGGCGATCTTCTTCCCGTCCGCCGAATACCTGGTGACCACGCGCATCACCGAGGTCGAGGAGCACCGCTTCAAGACCGAGGGCAAGGTGCTGGTCGAGCCGGGCTGGCTGGCGATCTACGGCAGGGAGGCGATGCAGGAACAGGGTGCGCTGGTCAAGGTCGATGCGCGCGAACGCGTCGCCACGCGCGCGATCGAGGCCGCCGGTCTGCAGACCCGGCCGCCAGCCCGCTACACGGAGGCCACGCTGCTGTCGGCGATGGAGGGCGCGGGCCGGCTCGTCGAAGACGACGAGCTGCGCGCGGCCATGGCCGGCAAGGGGCTGGGCACGCCGGCGACCCGGGCGGCCGTGATCGAAGGGCTGATCGACGAAAGCTACCTCGCGCGCGAAGGCAAGGAACTGCACCCGACCGCCAAGGCGTTCCAGCTGCTGCGCGCGCTGCGCGGCTTTGGCGTCGATGCACTCGACCTGCCGGAACTGACCGGCGAATGGGAATACAAGCTGGCGCAGATGGAGCGCGGCAAGCTTGCGCGCGAAGCGTTCATGCGCGAGATCGAGCACATGACCCGCGACACCGTCGAACGCATCCGCAAGGGCGCCGAGAAAGGGGAGGTGCCCGGCGACTATGTCACGCTGAAGACGCGCTGCCCGCGCTGCGCCGGGGTGGTCAAGGAGAATTACCGCCGCTTTGCCTGCACCAAGTGCGAGTTCTCGATCAGCAAGCACCCGGGCAGCCGTTTCTTCGAGGTCGAGGAGGTCGAGGCACTGCTGCGCGAGAAGCAGATCGGTCCGTTGACGGGCTTCCGCAGCAAGATTGGCCGCCCGTTTTCCGCGGTGCTGAAACTGGTGCCGCCGGAGTACAAGCTGGAGTTCGACTTCGGCAACCTGCCTTCTGGCGAGGGCGAGGCCGGCGAGACGGTCGACCTCTCCGCGCTGACGCCGCTGGG
>JAHEDN010000167.1 GCA_024641225.1 Burkholderiales bacterium
AGGAGAAGATGTCAGCCTGCAGCAAGGAGGCGTCCGCCAAGAAACTCAAGCGCGAGGAGCGCAACAAGTTCATGTCGACCTGCCTGTCGGCGAAGCCGGCTGCGGCAGTCCAGCAGGACAAGTGATGACCTGCAACGGGGAAGCCTCCTCCGAGAACCCGAACGGCGATGAGCGCAAGGCGTTCATGCTTACGTGCCTGAGTGGCTGAACCTGACAGGCGTGCACCGGCATCGGGAGGGCGCGGCAATGCCGCGCCCTTTGTTCTCCCGCCGCCCGCCGTGACAAAATCACCAGCGTTGTTTCGTCCGACCTGAGGAGATCCTCGCGCAATGCGGCTGGTGCTGATCACGGGAATGTCCGGCTCCGGCAAGTCGGTTGCGCTGCGCCTCCTGGAAGACATCGGGTATTTCTGCGTCGACAATCTGCCGCCCAGATTCCTGGCCCAGGTGACCTCCTATCTTGCCGATGCGAGTCAGGACGAGGTCGCTGTTTCGGTGGACGCCCGCTCGGAGCTGTCGCTAGGTCAGCTGCCACAGATAATCAGCCACCTGCGCAACGCTGGGCACGACCTGCGCGTGCTTTTTCTCACCGCCTCGACCGAGGCGCTCATGCATCGTTATTCGGAGACGCGCCGCCGCCATCCCCTGTCGGGGCGGCTCGCGATCGCCGAAAGAGGCCTCGAGCCGACGCTGGCCGAGTCGATCGAGGCCGAGCGTGAGCTGCTCGCCCCGCTCGACAAGTCCGGTTACGTCGTCGACACGAGCGGACTGTCGCCCGCCACGCTGCGCGAATGGGTCCGCCAGTTCGCCGGAGCCGCCCCGGCTACGTTGACCCTGGCGTTCGAATCGTTCGCTTTCAAGAACGGAGTGCCGGCAGCCACCGATCTGCTGTTCGACGTTCGCAACCTGCCCAATCCCTTCTACGAGCCGACGTTGCGGCCGCTGACTGGCCTCGATGCGCCGGTGATGAGCTACCTCGCGCGCGCCCCTATCGTAGGCCGGATGATCGACGACGTTGAACAGTTCATCGAGAAGTGGCTGCCGAGCTACCACGCCGACAACCGGCACTACCTGACGGTGGCCATCGGCTGCACCGGTGGTCAGCATCGCTCTCCTTATGTTGTCGAGCAGCTCGCGGCACGATTTGTTGCCCGCAAACGGGAACGGGTACTGTCTCGGCACCGCACTCTCGGCCGCTGATGCAGCTGCCCCTCTTCCCGCTGAAGACCGTCCTGTTTCCGAGCGGCGTGCTGCCGCTGCGCATCTTCGAGGCGCGCTATATGGACATGGTGCGGCAATGTATGAAGTCCGAGTCCCCGTTCGGCGTCGTGCTCATCACCAAGGGCGGCGAGGTCGGTGCGCCGGCGACGACTGAATCGGTCGGAACTCTGGCGCGCATCGCCGCCTGGGATATGCCAAAACTCGGATTGCTGCACGTACGCGCTGTCGGCTGCGACCGCTTCCGCATCGAGCACACGGAGATCCAGCCTGATGGCCTGCAGGTCGCCACCGTCACGCCGATCGCGCCCGACGATGACCTGCCGCTGCCCCCGCAACACCAGCCCTGTGCCGACCTTTTGCAGCGGATCCTCGTTGACGTCGGCAGTCATCAGCAGGAGAACAATGGCGAAGCAACCGATCCGGTGGGTTCGGTGCCGTTCGAGCCGCCGTACCGTCTCGACTCCAGCGTCTGGGTTGGCAATCGATTGAGCGAATTCATCCCGGTCCCGCTGCGTGCCAGGCAGAAGCTCATGGAATTGCAGGACGCGCGCTCCCGGCTCGAACTCGTGCAGCGCTTCCTCGTGCAACACGGCGTGCTCGCGTAGGACGCCGCCGAACCGGATTAACCGATGCCGCGCATTGCCTATCAGCCCGCAAGTCTCACCGAGCCCGCCGCACTCGTCGAAGCGATCCGTGCCCGCCGCGGCGGGCACCTGCTGCACCTCGACCGAATGCTGCTGCATAGCCCGCCGCTGGCCGCTGGCTGGAACGGTTACCTGCAGGCTGTTCGCTCCGAACTCGCGCTCGACGCGCGCCTGCGTGAACTGGCCATGTGTGCGGTGGCGTCTCTGAACGGTGCGCACTACGAGTTCCATCACCATGCACCGGAGTTCCTCCGTGCCGGCGGCACCGCGCCGCAGGTCGAGGCACTACGCCAACCCGAGCAGGCCATGCTGCAGACCGGCATCTTCGACGGGACTGCGCTGGCGGCGCTGCGCTTGACCGTTGAAATGACCTTGCAGGTCGCGGTCAACGATGGCACGTTCGACTCAGTTCACGTCGCGCTGGGCGACCGCGGCACCGTGGAACTGGTCGCGGTCGTCGCCACCTACAACATGGTGTCGCGCTTCCTCGTTGCGCTTGGCGTAGAGCCCGAGGAAGAGGGCTGACGCCGCTCAGGCCGGCTCGCGGCCACCGGCCTATCGGTCGCCGCAGTTCCTGCGGGCCGCGCCGTTTCACGCAGTAGAGAGAGGACCGGCGCCGGCAGCGGCGCCGTGTCGATGTGCTCCAGCGGCAGCCAGACGAGATCGCTCTCGTGTAGCGCCTGCGGCGGCGCGCGGACATCGAGCCGCATCGGAAGCAGGGTCAGACTGAAGTGAGTGAATGCGTGCAACCGCGGCGGCAGTGCCTGCAGCCTCGGCCGGCAATCGATCGCGCTTGCTGCTCGGCGCAGGGCAGCAGCCGACGTGAACTGCGGCAGCGCGTACAGCCCACCCCAGACGCCGGCGGGCGCGCGCTGCTGAAGCAGTACGCGGTTCTCGTGCAAGGCGAGCAGCGCCCAGGCCCGCCGCGATGGCAGGGAGCGGCGCACCCTCGCTGCAGGCAGCTGCTCGACGCGGCCGGTTTCCTTCGCAATACAACTGCGCCGCAACGGGCACGCGCCGCATTTCGGCGCGCGCCGCGTGCACACGGTGGCGCCGAGATCCATGAGCCCCTGCGTGTAGGCGGCCATGTCGGACTTCGGTGGCAGAAGGGACGCTGCCTTGTCCCACAGCAACCGCTCCACACGAGCCTGGCTCGGGTTACCTTCGACGGAGAAGTGGCGCGCCAGCACGCGCTTTACATTGCCGTCGAGGATCGGCACGCGCGCATTCGCGCAGAACGCGGCGATCGCCGCCGCCGTCGAGCGTCCGATGCCCGGCAGGCCGGTCAGAACCGACGTATTGAGCGGGAAGCGGCTGCCGAATCGCTCGACAACCTGCTTCGCGCACGCATGCAGGTTGCGGGCCCGCGCGTAATAGCCGAGTCCGGCCCACAGGGACAGCACGTCGGTAAGCGGCGCCGCAGCAAGCGCCTCAACGTTGGGGAACCGCTCGCAGAAGCGCGTGAAATAGGGAACGACGGTGGCGACCTGCGTCTGCTGCAGCATCACCTCTGACAGCCAGATTCGATAGGGATCGCGGTTCACCTGCCAGGGCAGGTCCTTGCGCCCGTGTGCCGCCTGCCAGGCAACGATTCGCGCCGCGAACGTACGGCCGGCTCTAGGCGCTGACACGCTGCCGAACGCGTTCGACTTCCTGGAAATCCGCTATCGGCGCAGCCACGGCCGGAATCTCCGACACGGCGATGTCGGCCACCTGCGGCGCACTCCCACGGGCGACCATGCGAGCGCGATCGAGCTGGTGCTTCAGCTCTTCGATCGTCTCCTGCGCTGCAGCGAGGGCTCCCTCGAGTTCGCTGATCCGGCCATCAAGGGACTCCTGGGCGTCGCGAATCTTCTGCACTGACTCGGCGCGCCGGATGAGCTGCGCCCGCTGCTCACGAACCTGCGCCTCGATCGGCGGCAGCAACGAGCCGATCCACGCCTCGACATCGCGTTCCGCGGCCATCAGGAGGTCGCGCGATCTGGTCACCACCGTCTCGAGGAAGCGCTGAATGAGCGGCCACTTGCCGCGCGTCAGCGCGACGAACGTTCCGAACTGCCCCTTGACGACATCCTGCATGCGGTCGAGTTCGGTGAGGTACGAGTTGACAGAAAAAGCCATCGGCGGCGCCAGGCTCCACCCGAGTTCCTGCGCAAAGTTGCTCTGCACGCCGACAATCATCTTCTCCATCTCCGCGATGCGCGCTTCCGCCTGCCTCAGGCAGCCGCGCACGCCGTCGAAGTACTCGCCGAGAATGGCCGGGAACCCGGTCGGCAGCCAGGACCGGCTCATTCGCTCGTGCGTCGTCGTCGCAAGCGCGCGCAGCGTCTCGCGCTTCAGATGTGCCAGCGCCTGCGAGGAGATCTTGTTCAGCACGAAACGGGTCGCCACCACCTTACGCGCGACCTTCTCGAATTCGGCCGACTCCGATTGCGCCCGCAGAAGCATGCGCTCGACCGAACCTTGGTTCTTGCCTTGCAGCCCGCGCATTTCATATAGCTGCTCGATCAGGCCGCGCTCGCGCGCGGCCAGCGTCTGGCGCACCTCCTCGCCGATGCGTTCCATCAGCGACACCGTCTGCGAGCGAACAATGCTCTGCTTGGCCGGCACCAGCAGATCAATGAGCGCATTCTCGAGCACCGGCAGGCGGCTGGCGGCCAGCAGCCGTTCGTCCCGCGTCAGCTTCGCGACCAGCCCCTTTTGTGCCGAGACGGCGAAGATCCGCTCCTTTGCCAGTTCAAGGCGCTGGCTGACCAGGGCAACCTGACGCTGCACCTCGGCATCGACCTCGACGGCGCTCTTCAGTCCGTCCCAAAGTCCGTCGATCTTGTTCAGCACAGCGATGTGGTTTTCGGTGGCGCCGGAGTCCCGCACCACGTGACGCCACATGTCCAGGTCGCTCTTGGTGACGCCGGTATCGGCGGCCAGCAGGAACAGCACCGCGTGGGCGCTCGGCACCAGGGAAAGCGTCAGCTCCGGTTCCGCACCGATGGCGTTCAATCCCGGCGTATCGAGGATCACCAGCCCCTGCTTCAGCAACGGGTGCGGAAAATTGATTACCGCGTGGCGCCAGCGCGAAATTTCAACCATACCCTCGGCGTCGACCCCATCCTCCTGATCCGGATCGTCCGGATCGAACAGGCCGTACTCCTTCGCCGCCTCAGGCGGAACGCGGATCGTTTCGGCTACCAGTCCGAACGCCTCGAGCATGCCGTCCGCGGACGCTGCGTTGACCGGAAAGATCCGCCACTCATCGTTGGTCTTCCTGAACTCGGACGTGCTGCCGGCCCTGGCCCGCGTCTCGATTGGCAGCGCGCGGATGCACGGCGGCAGGGACTCGTCGTACATCAATTCCGTGGGGCACATCGTCGTGCGCCCTGCCGACGTCGGCAGGATGCGCCGACCGTAGTCGGCAAAGAAGATGGCGTTGATCAGTTCGGACTTGCCGCGAGAGAACTCGGCAACCACCGCGACAACCAGCTTGTCCTCGGCCAGCCGGTCGAGCACGACGCCGACGCGACGCCCAGCCTCGGCGTCGAGCAGTTTGCTGTCCTGCAACCAGCGACGAAACTGAACGATGGCCTGTGCGAGCGCATCGCGCCAGGCGCCGTATTGCTCGAACGAGCCAGCAAGTTCTGCCATCTTCCAGTCAGGTGGCAAAGGAGCGAAGGAGCAAGGCGGGTCGCCTCCGGCACCAGCGCAAATCCAAAATCAATCTACCATGGCGCCCTTGGCGCCGAGTGACCAGCGCCTTTCAGCGGCGCTGGCAATGCGGACAGAAATACGTCGCCCGCTGTGACTGAACTATGCGCCTGATTCGCTCCACACGGCAGCGACGACAGACTAATCCGTTCTGCCCATAAACCCAGGCATCGAGCATGAAGTAGCCGCTGCGGCCATCGGCGCCAATGAAGTCACGCATGCTGCTGCCGCCGGCGTCGATCGCGCGGGCGAGCACGGCGCGGATGGCCTGCGCCAGCCGGACACAGCGCGGACGCGACAGCCGGCCCGCCGCCGTGCGCGGATCGATACCCGCTTCGAAGAGACTCTCCGAGGCATAGATGTTCCCGACGCCAACAACGATCTCACCTGCCAGCAATGCCTGCTTGATGGAGATGCGCCTGCCGCGCGTGCGCTGGTGCAGCAAGTCGCCGTCAAAGCGCGGATCGAACGGTTCGATGCCTAGGCGCGCGAACAGCGCATGGCGTTGAAGGCTGCGCTCGCCGCCGTCGGACCAGAGCAGCGCGCCGAAGCG
>JAHEDN010000168.1 GCA_024641225.1 Burkholderiales bacterium
CGGCGATGGTCGAGCTCGAAGCAACTGCTGTCGTTCCCGCGGCCTGACGGCGGCGGCCGCATCCGTCACCTGAATCGAGGTGTGCCATGGGCAGTGCACTGAGCGAACGCAAACCCGCAACGCGCGAGTTGCCGACCTATTGCTACAACTGCGTGGCCGGCCCCGATCTGCTGACCGTCAAGGTCACCGACGGCGTGGTCACCGGCATCGGACCGAACTTCGACGGGATCGGCATCCACCCGGCCGACGGCCGGCCCTGCGTGAAAGCCTACGGGCTCGTGCAGAAGACTTACCACCCGGCGAGGATCCTGTCGCCGATGAAGCGCACCAACCCGAAGAAGGGGATCGACGAGGATCCGGGCTGGGTGCCGATTTCATGGGACGAGGCGCTCGACACGGTTGCGGCGAAGCTCACAGAAATCCGCAGCCGCGGCCTGATCGACGAACAGGGCTTTCCGCGCCTCGCGGCGACCTTCGGCCACGGCGGGACTCCGGCCAACTACATGGGCAGCTTCCCGGCGTTTCTTGCCGCGTGGGGCCCGGTCGACTCGAGCTTCGGCTCCGGACAGGGTGTGAAGTGCGTGCACTCCGAGCATCTGTTCGGGGAGTTCTGGCACCGCGCGTTCACCGTCTCGGCCGACATGACGTACACCCGCTTCAACCTCTCGTTCGGCAACAACAACGAGGTGACCGGCGGACCGTGCGCGGTCACGCGCCACGCCGACGCGCGCGTGCGAGGCGCGAAGCGCATCCAGATCGAACCGCACCTTTCGGTGACCGCGGGCACGTCGGCGCAGTGGATCCCGATCAGGCCCAAGACCGACGCGGCGTGCATGTTCGCGATCATCCACGTGATGCTGCATGAGCAGCCGCGCGAGCGGCTCGACCTGCCGTTCCTGCGCGATATGACCTCGTCGCCGTACCTGGTCGGGCCCAACGGCTTTTATCTGCGCGAGCCCGGCAGCGGCAAGCCGCTGCTGTGGGACGCGCGCGCCAGCGCCGCAGTGCCCTTCGACACGCCGGGAGTCGAGCCGCTGCTCGAGGGCCGCGTAACGGTAGCGCGGGCGACGGAACTCGGTGTCGACGGCGAGCAGTGGACGCACGAGAACGTCGAGGCCGACACCGCATTCACGAAACTCGTCGAGCACGTGCGCCAGTACGCGCCGGAATGGGCGGCGCCGATCTGCGAGGTGCCGGCGGCCACGATTCGGCGCCTGGCCGCCGAGTATCTCGACAACGCCTGCATCGGCGAGACGATCGAGGTCGACGGGCAGGTGCTGCCGTTCCGCCCGGTGGCGGTCACGCTGGGCAAGACGGTGAACAACGGCTGGGGCGCGTTCGAGGCCGTGTGGTCGCGCACCATGCTGGCGGCGCTGGTCGGCGCGCTCGAGGTGCCCGGAGGCACGCTCGGCACGACAATCCGGCTCAACAAGCCGCACGACAACCGGCACAAGAGCGTGAAGCCCGGCGTGGACGGTTTCATGAGCACCAACATGAACCCGACCGGGAAGGACACCTGGATCCGCAAGCCGACCGGGCGCAACGCGCACCGCACGCTGGTGCCGCTGTCGGGCAACTCCGGCGCGTGGAGCGAAGCGCTCGGCCCGACGCACCTGGCGTGGATGTTCAGCGCCCGCCCCCAGGAGGCCTGGCCCGAGACCAGCAAGCCGGACGTGTGGATTGCCTATCGCACCAATCCGGCGATCTCGTTCTGGGATACGCGGGCGGTGGCCGAGATGATGGCCAACTTCCCGTACACGGTCTGCATCGCGTACACGCCGGATGAGACCAACCACATGGCCGACATCGTGCTGCCGGAGGCGACCGACCTCGAGTCGACGCAGCTGATCAAGATGGGCAAGACCAAGTTCGTCGAGCAGTTCTGGCGGCACCAGGGCTGGGTGCTGCGCCAGCCCGCGGTGGCGCCGCGCGGCGATACGAAAGACTTCACCTGGATATCCACCGAACTGGCGCGCCGCACCGGGCTGCTCGAGGGCTACAACGAAGCGATCAACCGCGGCGTCTGCGGCGTGGCGCTGAGGAACGACAGGCGCGACTTCGCCCTCGATCCGGCGCAGGTGCACTCGGTCGACGAGATCTGGGACGCGGTGTGCCGCGCCGCCAGCCACGATCTGAGCCAGGGCGACGAAGTGCACGATCTGGCCTGGTTCAAGGAACACGGGCTGATGACGCGGCCGTACGAGCAGGCTGGCTGGTACCTGTATCCGACGCTCAAGAGCCAGGGCTTGCGCTTTGAGCTGCCGTACCAGGAGCGGCTGATGCGCGCCGGACGCGAGCTCGGCAACCGGCTGCACGAGACCGGCGTCACGTGGTGGGATCGCCAGCTCGAGGAATACCAGCCGCTGCCGGTATGGCACGACTTCCCGGCGATCTGGGAGAAGGATCTGGTCCGCCGCGGCCACAAGCCGGAGGACTTTCCCTTCTGGCTGCTGACCACCAAGAGCATGCAGTACCACTCCGGCGGCAACGCGGCGATCCAGCTGATGGACGAGGTGGCGGGCAACCTGCGCGGCCATCGTGGCGTG
The DNA here is from genome assembly GCA_024641225.1 of Burkholderiales bacterium. GTDB lineage: Bacteria > Pseudomonadota > Gammaproteobacteria > Burkholderiales > Burkholderiaceae_F > JADJWR01. Next base: position 2,547 of record JAHEDN010000168.1, read on the forward strand.
GTGATTAACAAACGGACCGCCGACGACCTCGGCATCGAAGAAGGCGACCTCATCGAGGTGAAGTCGGTGATCGGCGCCACGCAGGGCAGGGCGGTGCCGGCGCAGGGCATCCATCCGAAGACGCTGCTCATCATCGGCCAGTTCGACCACTGGGCCACCCCGTATGCGAAGGACATGAAGGCGCCCAGCCTGAACACGATCGCCCCGATGTCGCTGGAGCTGACCGACGCGACCGGTTCCGGCGCCGACGTAGTGCGAGTGTCGGTGCGGCGCGTGGCCGGCGCCTGAGGGAATCTCTTCCTCCCCTCTGCCCTTGCGGGAGAGGGGCAGGGGAGACGGGCGCAAAGGAACGCCGCCTGCGTGATCGCGAATTGACGCCATGAACCGCTATCCGCACTTGCTGGCGCACCTCGACTTCGGCTTCCTGCGGCTGCGCAATCGCATCGTGATGGGCGCGATGCACACGCGTCTGGAGACGCTCGACCGACCCGTCGACCGCCTCGTCGCTTTCTATGCCGCGCGCGCCCGCGGTGAAACCGGGCTGATCCTCACCGGCGGTTTCGCGCCGAACCTCGAAGGACGCATCGACGCGGAAGGGCCGCTGCTGTGCGACGACTCGCAACTCGACGAGCACCGCGCGATCTGCGCCGCGGTGCACCGCGAGGGCGGGCACATCGCGCTGCAGATCCTGCACACCGGCCGCTATGCCAAGCTGCCGGAATGCGTCGCTCCGTCGGCGATCCGCTCGCGCATCAACCGCTACACGCCGCGTGCGCTGTCGGCGCAGGACATCCGCCGCACGATCGACGACTTCGCACGCACCGCGCAGCTCGCGCGCGAGGCGGGCTACGACGGCGTCGAGATCATGGGCTCCGAGGGCTACCTGATCAACGAATTCACCGCGCCGGTGACCAACCAGCGCGACGACGAGTACGGCGGCTCGATCGCGAACCGCTGCCGCTTCGCCGAGGAAATTGTCGGGGCCGTGCGCCGCGCCTGCGGCGACGACTTCCTGCTCGTCTACCGCATCTCGTCGATCGACCTGGTCGAGGGCGGCACGTCGGCGGACGACACGGTCGAACTCGCGCGGCGAATCGAGAGCGCCGGCGCCAGCATCCTGAACACCGGGATTGGCTGGCACGAAGCTCCGGTGCCGACCATCGCTGCCAGCGTGCCGCGCGCGGCGTGGTCGTTCGCCGTGCGGCGGGTCAAAGGGACGGTGTCGATACCGGTGATTGCCTCGAATCGGATCAACACACCGGAACTGGCTAACGCGTTGCTTGCCGATGGCACCGCCGACCTGGTGTCGATGGCGCGACCGCTGCTCGCCGACCCGGAGTTCGCGAAGAAGGCGCGCGAGGGCCGCGCCGACGAGATCGCCCCCTGCATCGCGTGCAACCAGAGCTGCCTCGATCTGATCTTCACCCAGCGCTCGGCCAGTTGCCTGGTCAACCCGCGCGCCGGGCACGAGATCGAGTTCAGCGACGCGCCGGCAGAGGCGCACAGGCGGGTCGCCGTCGTCGGCGCCGGGCCGGCCGGCATGGCCTTCTCTGTCGACGCCGCCGCGCGCGGCCATTCGGTGACGCTGTACGAGGCGGCCGATGCGATCGGTGGCCAGCTGAACCTGGCCCGCGTCGTGCCCGGCAAGGGCGAGTTCGACGAACTGCTGCGCTATTTCCGCGTGCGACTGCAACGGTTGGGCGTCGAGCTGAAGCTCGGCAAGCGGGTCGATGCCGACGGGCTGGTCGCGGACGCGTTCGAAGAAATCGTCCTCGCCACTGGCGTGACGCCGCGTGTGCCCGAACTGCCGGGCATCGATCATCCGAAGGTCGTGTCGTACGTCGATGTGCTTTCGGGGCGGAAGTCGGTCGGCCAGCGGGTGGCGATCATCGGTGCCGGCGGCATCGGCTTCGACGTCGCCGAGTACCTGCTCGGCGACGCCGAGGAATCACGTTCGCCGGGAAATTTCCTGTCGGCGTGGAACGTCGACCCATCGGCGCGCAACGGCGGCCTCGACCGCGACGGAATGTCGCCGGCACGGCCGACGTCGCGCCGCGTCTACATGTTTCAGCGCAAGCGCGACAAGCTCGGCGCCGGGCTGGGCAAGACCACCGGCTGGATCCTGAAGGCGCGGCTGCACAAGGCGGGCGTCGAGATGACGTCGGGCGCGCAGTACACCGCGATCGACGACGACGGGCTGCACTACGTCGTCGACGGCGAAGCCAGGGTGCTGCCGGTCGACAACGTGGTGATCTGCGCCGGCCAGCAAAGCGAGCGCGCCTTGTACGACGAACTCGTATCGCGCGGCATCAGGCTGCGGCTGATCGGCGGTGCCGATGTCGCCGCCGAACTCGATGCGGCGCGGGCGATCGAGCAGGCGGTTCGGTTGGCGGCGGCGATCTAGGCGGGCAGATCTCTATGCTTGTCGGCAATGTCCGCGCTGCCGCGCGCGGCGCTGGCGGCGAAGCGCTCGCGGAACGGTGTCTCGCCGGTGATGCCGACGAGGCCCTCGATAGCGAGGCGGCAGCGGCGAAGCGTCGGACCTGGTCCAGCGGATGCCTGGGTCGTCGCCATGGCGGCCGGCGGCAGTTTGCGCCTGCACGGCAGGCTCCGCAAAGAAGAAACCCCGCGCGGGAAAGCGCGCGGGGTTCTCGGAAAACGGGGTGCGGCCGGTGGCACCCTGCCCCGCTACCGTCCCTGTTTATTCCTTGATGTCGACGCCATAGAACGTGTGACGGCCAAACGGCGATAGCTTGAAGTCGGTCACTTCCTTGCGCACGGGCTTCAGCTGCACCGCATGCGCGATCGTGAACCACGGCGCCTGCTCCTTGAAGATCACCTGCGCCTTCATGTACAGGTCGGTGCGCTGCTTCTGGTCGGACAGCGTCTTGGCCTTCAGCACCAGGTCTTCAAAGGGCTGGTAGCAGAACTTGGCGACGTTGCTGCCGTTGGTCTTGGCGGCATCGCAACCGAGCAGCGTGTGCAGGAAATTGTCCGGGTCGCCGTTGTCGCCCGTCCAGCCGAGCATGCCCATCTGGTGCTCGCCGGCCTGCATGCGCTTGCGGTACTCGCCCCACTCGAAGCTCTTGATCTCGGCGGTGACCCCCACCTTGGCGAGGTCGGCCTGCATGAGCTCGGCTATCCGGCGGGCGTTGGGGTTGTACGGCCGCTGCACGGGCATCGCCCACAGATCGGTGCTGAACCCGTTCGGATAGCCGGCGTCGGCAAGCAGCTTCTTCGCCGCTGCCGGATCGTACGGGTCGTCCTTGATCGAGTCGTTGTATGACCACATCGACGGCGGGATCGGGTTCTTTGCCGCCACGCCTGTGCTCAGGTAGACGGCGTCGATGATCGCCTTCTTGCTGATCGCAATGCTGACGGCCTTGCGCACTCGCACGTCGTCGAACGGCTTCTTCGTCGTGTTGAAGGCGAGATAGCCGACGTTCAGCCCGGGCTGCTCCAGCACCTGCACGTTCGGGTCCTTGCGGATCGCGTCGAGGTCGGCCGGGTTCGGGTACGGCATCACGTGGCACTCGCCCTTCTGCAGCTTGGCCCAGCGCACCG
>JAHEDN010000169.1 GCA_024641225.1 Burkholderiales bacterium
CTGGCATCCGAAGGTGCGGATGTACAGCTTCTTCGTCATCGCGCTCTAGCGCCGGCGCGCTTCCTCGGGGCTCAGTACCCACACCATCCGGATCTGCCCCTGCTTGTCGAGCTGGTAGCGAACCGGCGAATCCGCCGGGACCTGGTTGGGCGTCACCGCCAGATTATTGGGCATCACGACGCGCGCGCCCGGCGCCAGCCGCATCAGCTTGCCGTTGATGTAGACGCCGGGAAACGTCGCTGCGGTGTACTGGCCATCCAGCGCATCAGCTGGGATCTTGCGCGCCGCGACCTGGGCCGACGCCATGGCTGCGGACAGCAGCAGTGCGGCAACTCCCGCTAGCAGTGAAGCGATGCGCATGGGGATGTCTCGGCGGCGTGATGCCTGAGGGATGGTGGCGGATCAGGGACTCGAACCCCGGACACAAGGATTATGATTCCTCTGCTCTAACCAGCTGAGCTAATCCGCCTTGCCAGACGATTCCGCCCTGCGGCGGAGGGCGCGAATTATCTCGGTTCGGGCTGGCAGGGTCAAATCGGCCGCGCCGCTTGCGCTAATCCCGCGAGGACGTCCGCGGCAGGTGCGGGAACCGCACGCGAAACAGCACACCCGGCGAATTCGGATCGCGCACGCGCGACGGCGTGTGGATGCTGACCTGGGCATCGTGCTGCTCGGCGATCTCGCGCACGATCGCCAGCCCAAGTCCGCTGCCTTCGACATGCGTTCCCAGGGCGCGATAGAAGCGATCGAACACCCGTGGCCGCTCGGCCTCGCTGATACCTGGCCCGGTGTCCTCGACCTCAAGAACGATCTCGCCGCCGTCGGACAGGACCCGTGCGGTCACCGCGCCCCCGGTCGGCGTGTAGCGCAAAGCATTGTCGATCAGGTTGCCGAGCATCTCGCGCAGCGTCAGCGGCGCGCCGAACACCTCGGCGGGCTCCTCGTTCAGGTCCACGCCCAGGTCGATTTGTCGCTCTATCGCCTGTGGAACCCAGTCGCGAACCACTTCCCGGGTCAACCGCACCAGGTCGACCGCTTCGCACGAGGGCGCCTCGGCACCGCGGTGCTCGGCGCGGGCCAGCGCCAGCAACTGGTTGATCAGCCGCGTCGCTCGCTCGGTCGCTGCGGCGATCTGCCGCAGGCTGCGCCGCTGTTCTGCCGGGTCGGTCTGGCGCAGCGCCAGCTCCGACTGGGTACGCAAGCCCGCCAGCGGCGTTTTCATCTGGTGCGCTGCGTCGGCGATGAAATGTTTCTGCACCTGCATGCTCGCCGAAAGCCGCGCCAGCAGATCGTTGAACGACTCGACCAGCGGCGCGATCTCCTCGGGAGCGCCGCGGGGGTCGATCGGCGATCGGTCTTCCGGTCTTCGACGGCGGATGTGAGCCTGCAGTGCGGTCAGCGGCGCGAGCCCGCGGGTAAGCGCCAGCCAGACCAGCAGCACCGCAACGGGCAGTACCGTGAACTGGGGCACGATCACGCCCTTGATGATCTCGTTGGCGAGCTGTGTGCGGCCTTCGAGCGTTTCCGCCACCTGCACCAGCACGGGTGGCCTGTCTCCGATGCGAACCCACGTGTAGGCGACGCGCACTTCGCTGCCATGCATCTTGTCGAAGCGAAGGCGTGGCGCGCTGGTGCTCGTGTCTTCGTCTGTCGGCAGCGGGATATCCGCATCGCCGGCGACCAGTTCGCCGCGCAGGCCGAGCACCATGTAGGAGGCCGACACCGTCGAGTCCGGCCGCAGCACTTCGCTGACGTCGATGCCCAGATTCAACTGCACCGCGCCCTGCGTGACCTGGATGTGATCGGCGATAAGGCTGACCGTTTCCGCAAGCTTCCGGTCATAGGGCGGGTTGGCAATCTCCTGTGCGACGACGAACGTCAGCGTCACGCTCATCGGCCACAGCACCAGCAGCGGCGCCAGCATCCAGTCGAGGATCTCGCCGAACAGCGAGCGCTGCTCATCGGGTCGGCGCAGCGGATTCGCGGGCGGCTGCGACATCCCCGGCGCCGCGGCCGGCACCGCCGTCGCTGCAGGCCGGGGTGGCGGCGGAGGGGTCTGGTCGGGCATGTCAGGGCGTCGGCCGGAGCGCGCCAGCGGTGTTGCCGGGGTTGCCGCAGTCACGCGGCGCTTACGGCCGGGCCACCGATCGTGCCCTCGCCGGGCTCGACGACGCGCTGCATGCTGTAACCGAGTCCGCGCACGGTCACGATGCGTATCCCGCCCGGCTCGATCTTCTTGCGCAGGCGGTGCACGTAGACCTCGATCGCGTTGGTGCTGACTTCTTCGCCCCACTCGCAAAGGTGATCGACCAGTTGTTCCTTGTTGACCAGCCGGCCGGGTCGGCTGATCAGGATTTCGAGAAGGCCGAGTTCACGCGCCGAAAGTTCCAGCGGCAGGTCGTTCAGCGTTGCGACCTTGCCAGCCGGATCGAGGGCGAGCGGGCCGTTGCGCATCAGCGCTTGCGCACCGGCCAGCGAGCGACGTGTCAGCGCGCGCACCCGCGCCTCAAGTTCGGACAGCGCGAACGGCTTGGCCATGTAGTCATCGGCGCCGAGATCGAGGCCCTTGACGCGCTGTTCGATGCTGTCCGCAGCGGTCAGGATCAGCACCGGAATCCGGGAATTGCGAGCACGCAGCCGGCGCAGTACTTCGAGCCCAACGACTTCCGGAAGCCCGAGATCGAGAATCAGCACGTCGAAGTGCTGCGCGGCCAGTGCACTGTCGGCCGCCTGTCCGTTACCAACGACGTCGACGGCATAGCCCGCTGCGCGCAGCGACCGCGACAGGCCGTCGGCCAGCACCTCGTCGTCCTCGGCGATCAGGATGCGCACTTGATATGCTCCGCGCCGGTCGGAGGCCTGACCGGCCAAGGGTTTCCGCGTACATCGGTGGATCGGCGGCCAGTCTAGGCGGCGGCTCGGGGCGCTGCAAGGAAAGGCCGCGCGACGTGAATATTCCGCTTGACGCCAATACTGGATGAATCTACAGTAATACTGTAATTTCATTCAGTATCCGCTGGCAGTCTTGCCGGCGGATTTCGCGATGGCGAGCGGAGGCGGAGATGGACGACGGAAGGAGCGGCTTGGTGGCAGACAGCAAGGAGCGGCAGAAAGCCCTGGCGGCGGCGCTGGCGCAGATCGAGAAGCAGTTCGGCAAGGGCTCGATCATGCGGCTGGCCGATGGCGAGGTCGCCGAGGATATCGATGTCGTGTCCACCGGTTCGCTGGGCCTCGATGTCGCGCTCGGCATCGGCGGATTGCCGCGCGGGCGCGTGGTCGAGGTCTACGGACCGGAGTCGTCCGGCAAGACGACCCTGACGCTGCAGGTCATCGCCGAGATGCAGAAGATCGGCGGCACGTGCGCGTTCATCGACGCCGAACATGCGCTCGACGTGCAGTACGCGTCCAAGCTCGGTGTCAACCTGCACGATCTGCTGATTTCCCAGCCGGACACTGGAGAGCAGGCGCTGGAGATCGCCGATGCGCTGGTCCGTTCCGGCAGCGTCGACCTGATCGTCATCGACTCGGTGGCTGCGCTCACGCCCAAGGCCGAGATCGAGGGCGAGATGGGCGATTCGCTGCCTGGCCTGCAGGCGCGCCTGATGAGCCAGGCGCTGCGCAAGCTCACCGCCACCATCAAGCGCACCAACTGCCTGGTCATCTTCATCAACCAGATTCGGATGAAGATCGGCGTGATGTTCGGTAATCCCGAAACCACCACCGGCGGCAACGCCCTGAAGTTCTATGCCTCGGTACGGCTGGACATCCGACGCATCGGCTCGATCAAGAAGGGCGAGGAAGTCATCGGCTCCGAAACCAAGGTGAAGGTCGTCAAGAACAAGGTTGCTCCGCCGTTCAAGCAGGCTACCTTCGACATCCTTTACGGCGAGGGCATTTCGCGCGAAGGCGAGATCCTCGACCTCGGCGCCGAGCACAACATCGTCGACAAGTCCGGTGCCTGGTACAGCTACGGCGGCGAGCGCATCGGCCAGGGCAAGGACAACGCCCGCGAGTTCCTCCGCGAGCATCGTGAGATGGCGCTGGAGATTGAGAACCGCATCCGAGAGAAGCTGGGTGTCGCGGCGCGAGCCGTGCGGGCTGCGGAAGCGGAGTGATGTGCATCGCCGTTGCGGTTTTCGCGATGGCTGACCCGCACCGGCGGGTTGAGCCGGGCGGCGGCCGGAGCCAAGACCGGCATCGGGTGAAACTCGGAGTCGCCAGCCGGATCGTGCCGTCCGGCAGCGCGTAGCCTCTCGTCCGGATGGCGGTGGACCACGACGCCACCGAATTGCCGCGGCGCCCGCGCAAGGAGAAATCACTTCTCGCGCGGGCGTTGGGCTACTTGGCAAGGCGCGAGCACAGCCGGGCCGAACTGTCGCGCAAGTTGTCACTCCATGCGGAGACGGCTGTGCAGCTGCAGCGGCTTCTCGACCAGCTCGAATCGGAGAAGCTGCTCTCCGATCGTCGCTTCACTGACTCGTTGGTACGTAGCCGCAGCGAGCGCTTTGGCGCCGCACGCATTCGGCAGGAACTGCGCGTCCACGGCATCGACGATGCGCTGGTCCGCGAAGCCGTCAGCGATCTGGCCCGCACTGAACGTCAACGCGCGCGAGCGGTGTGGCGGCGAAAGTTCGGCACGCCCCCCGCCGATGCGGCGGAGCGGGCGCGCCAAGTGCGTTTTCTCGCCCAGCGCGGATTCAGTGGAGAAGTGATCCGCCGCGTCGTGAGCGGTCGCGATGAGGACTGAATCCTCGCGACGCGAGCCGGCGCCTGCCTTAGCTCGAGGCGATCGCCGCCGCGAGCGTGAGTAGCGATCGGTCGCAGCCTGCCGGGCCGAGCAGCGAGATACCAAGCGGTGCTCCCAGCCTGGAGGCGAGAGGCAGGGTTACCTGGGGAAATCCGGCCAGTCCCGAAAGGCACAGCATCTTGATTGCCGCGTTGCGATAGGCCTCGAGTTCGCTCTCGTCGGCGGCCAGCAGTGGCGCGACATCGGGCATCGTCGGCATCACCAGCACGCCGTCATTGCCGAGCAACTCGGCCAGGTGCCTGTGGTAGGCGCCGCGAAACCGCGTCGCTGCGTCGACCTGCGCATCGGTGACCTGTTTCGACCACGCGAAGCGTTCGGCAACGCCGGGTCCGAGCGGCGGCGCAAAGCGTTCGATGAACGGGCCGTCGGCCATCCACGCCTCCCGCCCCTGAAGGTGGCGGAAGCTCCAGTACATCTTGTCGAACGAATCGAGGGCGGCGTCGCATCGCTGCGCCGCGCCGGCCACCGTTTCGACGCGAACCAGCGACGGCGCGAGCGCCGCCGCGACTTCTTTGCCGAGCAGGCCCCACACGTCTTCCGGCCGCAGCAGTCGCACTCGTTGCGGCAGCGGCGTGGCGTCGGCGCCGAGCAGCACATCCGCCACGCGGCCGAAAGTCCGTGAGTCGCGGGCAAAGAAGCCGCAGGTGTCGAAGCTGGGCGAGAGATCGAGGCAGCGATCGAGCGAGATACGGCCATGCGTCGGGCGGATTCCGAACAGTCCGCAATGGCTCGCTGGCGCCCGCACGGAGCCACCGGTATCCGAACCCAGCGCGAAGTCGCACAGCCGGTTCGATACCGCCGCCGCTGAACCGCTCGACGAGCCGCCGGGAATGCGGTCCGGTGCGCCGCCATTGACCGGAGTGCCGAAGTGCGCATTGCGACCGTTCATCGAGAAGGCCAGTTCGTCGGTGTGCGTCTTGCCGATGAACCGCGCACCCGCGTCGAGCAGCTTTTGCACGGTCGGCGCGGTCGTGGTCTTGATGCCGGACAGCGCCAGCAGTAGCGGATTGCCGCCCCCGGTGGGGTAGCCGGCGACGTCGAACAGGTCCTTGACCGCGAAGCTCAAGCCGGCGAGCGGGCCGGCAGCCGCGTGCTCGACCGGCACGGCGGGGTAGGGGAGGAAGGCGTGCGCAGGGTTCTCGGGAAGGCGCATGGCGTAATGGACTCCGCAGGTGCATCGGCCGGGGGGACGAGCATAGTCGCCGCAACACGCTGCGCCGTGCCGTACACGTCACCGCTGGCGAAGGCCGGCTCGCCGTGGCAGGCAATAATCGAGGCACTTGCAGCGCAGAGCGG
>JAHEDN010000005.1 GCA_024641225.1 Burkholderiales bacterium
GCGATGGCGGGTGTGGTGACCGGGGTACTGCTGGCGCTGGCGCGCATCTCCGGTGAGACGGCGCCACTGCTGTTCACCGCGCTGTCGAATCAGTTCTTCTCGCTGAACCTGAACGACCCGCTGGCCAATCTGCCGGTGACGATCTTCAAGTTCGCGATGAGTCCGTTCAGCAACTGGCAGGAGTTGGCCTGGGCGGGCGTGTTCCTGATCACGATGGGCGTGTTGGCGCTGAACATCGTGGCGCGCGTGCTGTTCCGCAAGAGACACTGACGAGGAAGCAATGGAGGTGACCCTGAAGAGCAACGGCTCGGCTGGCAGTGGCGCGGCAGCGGGCGCGGCGTCGCGCAGCAAGATGAGCATTCGCGGCCTTAACTTCTATTACGGCAAGTTCCATGCGTTGAAGAACGTGAACCTGGATATCGCCGAGAAGAAAGTCACCGCCTTCATCGGCCCATCCGGCTGCGGCAAGTCGACGCTGCTGCGCGTGCTCAACCGGATGTTCGAGCTCTACCCCGAGCAGCGCGCCGAAGGCGAAGTGATGATGGACGGCGACAACGTGATCCGTTCCAAGGAGGACGTGGCGCTGCTTCGCGCCAAGATCGGCATGGTGTTCCAGAAGGCGACGCCGTTTCCGATGACGATCTACGAGAACATCGCGTTCGGCGTCAGGTTGTTCGAGAGCATGTCCAAGGCGCAGATGGACGACCGCGTCGAATGGGCGCTGCGCAAGGCGGCCCTGTGGGGTGAGGTCAAGGACAAGCTCGGTCAGGCGGGAACCAGCCTGTCGGGCGGGCAGCAGCAGCGCCTGTGCATCGCGCGCACCATCGCCGTCAAGCCGGACGTGATCCTTTTCGATGAGCCTTGTTCGGCGCTCGACCCGATCTCGACGGCCAAGATCGAGGAACTGATCGACGAGCTGAAGCAGGACTACACCGTCGCGATCGTGACTCACAACATGCAGCAGGCGGCACGGGTCAGTGACTACACGGCCTACATGTATCTGGGCGAGCTGATCGAGTTCGGCGACACCGACCAGATCTTCATCAAGCCGAAGAAGAAAGAAACCGAGGACTACATTACCGGGCGCTTTGGATAGCGATCGGTATGTTTCTGCAGCAATCCATGGCTGCTCAGTGAACGAAGCTTGCTCAGGGCGCGGCGGATCGGAGAAGTCGATGGTCACAGGTGAACACACACTGCAGAAGTACGACGTCGAACTGGAGCAGATGCGCTCGCGCATCCTGCAGATGGGCGGACTGGCCGAGTCGCAGTTCAAGCTGGCGATGGAGGCCTTCGAGGCGGCCGATGTCGAGAAGGCGGACATGGCGATCGCCAACGACCGCCGCCTCAACGAGCTGCAGCTCGACCTGGACATGATGGTGAACCACCTGATTGCGCGGCGGCAGCCGACTGCCGGCGACCTGCGCATGGTCATGGGCGTGGCCAAGACGATCACCGACCTCGAGCGGATCGGTGACGAGGCTGCCAAGATCGGACGCGCCGCCAAATGGCTGAAGGAAAAGGGAAGCGGCTTCCGGATGCACCGCATTCCGGACCTGCACCAGTCGGGGGAGATCGCGGCGCGCATGCTGCACCGCTCGCTCGATGCCTTCGCGCGGCTCGACGGGCACGCGGCGGCTTCGATCATCCGCGACGATGCCGGCATCGACGACCGCTTCCGCGCCACGCTGCGCCAGCTGATCACTTACATGATGGAAGATCCGCGCTCGATCTCTTCGGCGATCGACACGGTATGGGCGGCGAAAGCGATCGAGCGGGTCGGCGACCATGCCAAGAACATCGCCGAGCACGTGATCTTCATCGCCCATGGCACCGACGTGCGGCACGCTTCGCCTGAGGAAGTCGAGCGGGCGGTTTCGCAGGGATAGTGGCCGATGGCAGGTGCGATCCTGGTGGTCGAAGACGAGCCGGCGATCCAGGAGCTGGTGTCGTTCTCCTGCAGCAGCAGCGGATACAAGGTCCGCCGGGCCGATTCGGTCCGGACGGCACGGGAGGCGATCCGCCAGGAGCTTCCGGATCTCGTGATCCTCGACTGGATGCTGCCGGATCGTCCGGGCATCGAGTTGCTGCGCGATTTGCGCAGGGATGAACGGACCCGTGGCTTGCCGATCATCCTGCTGACCGCCAGGAGCGCCGAAGGCGACCGGGTGGCCGGGCTCGATGCCGGTGCCGACGACTACGTGGTCAAGCCCTTCTCGCCGCGCGAACTGGTCTCGCGCGTGCGAGCCGTGTTTCGCCGCCGCGCGCCGCAGCACAGTGGTGAGGCGCTCGGCTACGGACCGCTGAACATCGATCCGGCGCGCCATGAGGTGCTGGTCGATGGCCGGCCGGTCAAGATGGGGCTGGCCGAGTTCAAGCTGCTGAAGTTCATGGTCGGTCACCCCGAACGCGTGTTCTCGCGCGGGCAACTGCTCGACAACGTGTGGGGCGACCACGTCTTCATCGAGGAGCGTACGGTCGACGTGCACGTACTGCGCCTGCGCAAGGCGCTGGCGGCAGCTGGAGCGCAGGGCCTGGTGCAGACGGTCAGGGGTCTCGGCTATCGGCTATCGGCGCGGGCCGAGCAGTAGACTGGTCGCATGAGTCGGGAGCCCCGCCACAGGATCCGCGTGATCCTGCCGGCTTTCATACGCCTCGCAGCCATCGCGATCGCCGCTCTGGCGGTCGGCGCCGTATTCGGCGCCAGCGCGGGTCTGTGGATCGCGCTGATCGCGATCGGCCTGTTCTTCGCGCTGCACCTGCATTACCTGTCCACGCTCGGCGCATGGCTCGAGCAGCCGTCGCTGGAGACCATTCCTGAGGGGTGGGGCAGCTGGAGCGAGGTGTTCAACCGGCTGTACAAGGCCCGCCGCACGAGCGAGGTCAACGCCCGCCGGCTCGAGGACAGCGAGGCGCGCTTCCGTCGTACGATCAGCGCGCTGCCGGAGGGGATCGTGCTGGTCGACGCGGCGCTGCAGATCGAATGGTGCAATCCGGTCGCCGAGCAGCATCTTTCCATTCAGCTGCGGGCCGACCAGGGCCTGCGCGTTACCAATCTGGTGCGCGACCCGTCCTTCATCGCTTACATGACCTCGGGTTCGTTCGACGAGCCATTGCTGTTCCGGCCGCTGGCGAATCCGGCGCTCGCCCTTTCGATCCGGGTGATCGAGTTCGAGCCGGCACGCTCGATCATCATGTCGCGCGACGTCACGCAGGCCGAGCGCCTGGACGCGATGCGCCGCGACTTCGTTGCCAACGTTTCGCACGAGTTGCGGACGCCGCTGACGGTGGTCAACGGCTTTCTCGAGACGCTGCTCGACGCCGAGCCGCCGCTCGACGGGACGCGGCAGCGGCACCTGCAACTGATGCACGAGCAGGCGTCGAGAATGAACCGGCTGGTCGAGGACCTGCTGATGCTCTCGAGGCTCGAGGCCGAAGAAACGCCGTTGGCGGAGGACGACGTCGACGTGTCCGCGCTCGTCGCCGAACTGGAGGCCGAGGCGCGCGCGCTTTCGGGTGGCCGGCACCAGATCGCCTGCACGGTCGAGCCGATCCGTGTGCGAGGCAGCCGTGAAGAACTGCGCAGCGCCTTCGGCAACCTCGTGTCCAATGCGATCCGATATACGCCCTCCGGAGGTCGCATCGAGCTGGTCTGGCGGCCCTACGAGGACGGCGCGGTGTTCGAGGTGAAGGATTCCGGCATCGGCATCGCACCGGAGCATCTGCCCAGGCTGACCGAACGCTTTTACCGGATCGACCGCAGCCGCTCGCGCGAGACCGGAGGCACGGGACTCGGGCTGGCGATCGTCAAGCACGTGCTGATGCGTCACCAGGGCCGACTGATGGTCGATTCCGAAGTGGGCCAGGGCAGCACGTTTCGCGCCTGGCTGCCGGGGACGAGGCTGCAGGCGGGGACTCGGCAGTTGCGTCGCGTCGCCTGACTGCCGCGGCGCTGCGCCGGGCAAATTGCCGCACCCACGCGGCACGCGTATCATTCGCTGCCTTCGGGGCGTAGCGCAGCCTGGTAGCGCACCTGCCTTGGGCGCAGGGGGTCGGAGGTTCGAATCCTCTCGCCCCGACCAGATGCCGTTGCCGACTGCCTGCGCCCGGCCCGATGGCTCGATCTGCCCGTAGCTCAGCTGGATAGAGCACCGGCCTTCTAAGCCGGGGGTCGCAGGTTCGAGTCCTGCCGGGCAGGCCAGAGTTCGAATCGCGGTGGCCGTAGCTCAACGGTAGAGTCCCGGATTGTGATTCCGGTTGTTGTGGGTTCGAATCCCATCGGCCACCCCACCGCCCACAGACTGTTGTCAGGATGAGCAAGGCATTCGTCAGGGAGTCCGACGTCGACGAAGACGACGATGTCGCGATGCCCGATGTTCCCATCGGCACGAGGAACTACATCACTCCGGCTGGCCACGGTCGGCTGAAGGACGAACTGCTGCACTTGCTGGATGTCGAGCGGCCCGAGGTCGTGCGCACCGTTTCATGGGCCGCCTCGAATGGCGACCGCTCGGAAAACGGCGACTACATCTACGGCAAGAAGCGGCTGCGCGAAATCGACCGTCGCATCCGCTTCCTGACCAAGAGGCTCGATGCCGCTGAGGTCGTCGATCCGTCGACGCGGCCGCCGACCGACCAGATCTTCTTTGGCGCCACCGTGCGTTACGCGGATGGCGGCGGCACGGAGCGCGAAATCACGATCGTCGGTATCGACGAGGTCGACCCGTCGCGCGGGCGCGTCAGCTGGATTTCGCCGATCGCTCGCGCCATCACCAAGGCGCGCGAGGGAGACACCGTCTCGCTGCGTACGCCGGCAGGCATCGAAATCTTGGAAATCCTGGACGTTCGCTACCAGGCTGTCTGACGCGGTCCGAGGTCGAGGACCGCTCAGTCGCTGTTCTTTTCGCCGGCCCTGACGCGCACGACGCGCGATACCTGCGGGACCCGGCGCAGCATTCGCATCACGCGGGCCAGGTGGCGACGGTCGCGAACCTGCAGCTTGAAGTTGAGTTGCGCCTGCTCGGCGCTCTCGTCTTCCATGCTGACGTTGAGGATGTTCGAGTCAGCTTCGGCGATCGCCACCGCGATGCGCGCCAGCGTGCCCCTCTCGTTGGCCGCGCTCAGGGCCAGCTTGGCCCCGAACAGGCCCGACGCATCCTCGGCCCACTGCAGGTCGATCCAGCGTTCGGGATCGGCACGACGCCCGCGGCCGGCCAGCGGGCAATCGGCCTGATGCACGGCAAGGCCCTGGTCCTTGCGCATGTGCCCGACGATGTCGTCCCCCGGGATCGGGCTGCAGCAGCTACTGGTCTGCAGCGCCATGCCTTCCGTGCCGCGGATGACCACCGGCCCCGCAGAGGAGAACAGCGCGCGGCTGGCTTCGGTGATCGCCTCGCCGGGCGCCGCTTCCGAGCCGGGCGGCGCCGAGCCGAGCATCAGCTGGCGAGCGACGACCGCAGCCAACCGGCGCCCAAGGCCGATGTCGGCGAGGATCTCGTCGCGGTCCTTCGCCTGTGTGTCACGCACGATCGTTTCCCAGCGCTCGGCGGGCACGTCGGAAAGTGCGACGCCAAGCTGGCGAGCCGACTGCGCGAGCAGCCGTTCACCCAGCTCGACTGATTCCTCGCCCCTGATCGTGCGCAGAAAATGCCTGATCTCGGCGCGCGCCTTGCCGGTGCGCACGAACGTAAGCCAGTTGGGGTTTGGCCGCGCGATGGGCCCCGTGACGACCTCGACCACGTCGCCGTTCTTCAGTTCGCTGCGCAGCGGCTGGATCTCGCTGTTGATGCGCGCCGCCACGCAGCGGTTGCCTACGTCGGTGTGAATGCTGTAGGCAAAGTCCACTGGCGTCGCCCCGCGCGGGAGCGAGACGATCTTGCCTTTCGGCGTGAACACATAGACCTTGTCCGGGAACAGGTCGACCTTGATGTTCTCCATCAACTCGGCCGAGTCGCCTGACTGCTGCTGTATCTCCAGCAGCGACTTCAGCCACTGGTGCGTGCGCGACTGCAGTTCGGTAAGACTGGTGTCGTCCGTCTTGTACAGCCAGTGCGCCGCCACGCCGGACTCCGCCACGCGGTGCATCTCCTGCGTGCGGATCTGGAACTCGACCGGCGTGCCAAAAGGCCCGAGCAGCGTCGTGTGCAGCGACTGGTAGCCGTTGAGCTTCGGAATCGCGATGTAGTCCTTGAACTTGCCGGGCACCGGCTTGTACATCGCGTGCAGGGCGCCGAGCGCCAGATAGCAGTCCTGCGGCGCGTTGACGATGATCCGAAAACCGTAGATGTCGAGCACCTCGGAGAACGACAGGCTCTTCTCGACCATCTTGCGGTAGATGCCGAAGATGGTCTTCTCGCGCCCCTGGATCTCGGCCTTGATCTTCGCCGCGGCCAGCGCCCGCCGCACCGCGTCGTGAATTTTGCCGAGCACCTCGCGCCGATTGCCGCGCGCGGCCAGCACCGCCTTGCTCAGCACCCGGTGGCGCAACGGGTGCATGCGGGCGAAGCTCTGCTCCTGCAGCTCGCGGTAGATGTTGTTCAGGCCCAACCGGTGCGCGATCGGGGCGTATATCTCGAGCGTTTCGCGCGCGATCCGGCGCTGTTTCTCGGGCGCCATCGCTTCGAGCGTGCGCACGTTGTGCAGCCGGTCGGCGAGCTTGATCAGGATGACCCGTACGTCGCGGCCCATCGCCAGCAGCATCTTCCGGAAGCTCTCGGCCTGCGCCTCCTCGTTCGAGTCGAACCGCAGGCGGTCGAGCTTGGAGACGCCGTCGACCAGTTCGGCCACTACCGGTCCGAAGCGCTCGACCATCTCCTGCTTGCGCACACCGGAGTCTTCCAGGACATCGTGCATCAGCGCCGCCTGGATCGCCGCCGAGTCGAGCTTCCATTCGGCCAGCAGTTCCGCGACCGCCACCGGATGCGTGATGTACGGCTCGCCACTTTTCCGGAACTGGCCGAGATGGGCCGTGTCGGCGAAGCGGAATGCCTCTTTGATGCGGGCGATTTCGCCCGAGGGCAGGTACTTCTTCAGCCGGTCCGTCAGTTGCGCGAAGCTGACCACGGACGGCGGCGGCTCGGTCGGCCCGGATCGCCAGACCGCGGCGCCCGCCTTGCGCAGCACTTGGGCCGCGCGACGCGCCAGCACCCCCGGCGAATAGTCGGGCGGCAGGTCAGGGGTCAGCGGTGTCGATCGGTCGGAGCCGGGCATGGGGCACGTGCCAAAACGTTACCGTAACGCGGCCGCCTGCCGCACACAGCGCGCCGGCGGAACTGCCTATTGCGGTAGATCGCTGCCTCCACCCGGCGTTCCCTGCCGGCGGAGGAGGTATGGACGGTAACGTGGCCCGGCGGTGTCAGCCGGGCACTTTGCGCAACATTTCGATGCCGACTTTCTGCGCAGCAATCTCGCGCAGGGCGGCGACTGGCGCCTTGTCCTTCACTTCGAGCTTCGGCGTGTGGCCCTGCGCCAGCTGGCGCGCACGGTAGGCGGCAGCCAAGGCGAGTTGAAAGCGGTTGGGAATCTGTTTGAGGCAGTCTTCAACGGTGATCCGTGCCATGAATGCTCCTGAATGGTCTCTTCAAAAGCATTCTAGCCGACCCGCCCCTGAGAACGGCACCGATGCCACGGTTCAGGTCAGTCCGAGCTGAGCGAACAGGTCTCGGTGGCGGGCCACCTGGCTCGCGTACCGCAGCCGGGCTGCGGTAACAACCGCGCCAAGCTGGTCGAGCGCGTGGTCGAAGTTTTCGTTGATGATCACGTAATCGAACTCGGCGGCATGTGCGATCTCGCTCCCGGCGGCGAGCAGCCGGCGCGTGATCACTTGCGGCGAGTCCTGACCGCGCTTGTGCAGTCGCGCCTCGAGGGCCTCAATCGAGGGCGGCAGAATGAATACACCGACGGCGTGCGGGAAGACGCTCCTGACCTGCCGGGCGCCCTGCCAGTCGATCTCGAGCAGCACGTCGCGGCCGCGGTTCAGCTGCTGTTCGATCCAATGGCGCGACGTGCCGTAGTGGTGACCGTGCACCTCGGCGCACTCGAGAAACTCGCCACGTTCGCGGCGGGCCAGAAAGTCCGCTTCATCGGTAAAGTGGTATTCGCGGCCGCTCGCTTCGCCGGTCCGCGGCGCCCGCGTCGTGAACGAAATCGACAGGTCGATGTCGCGCTCACGGGCCAGCAGCGCATTGACCAGCGTCGACTTGCCGGCGCCCGAAGGGGCCACGACCATGAAGATGCTGCCGGCCGGACGCGGGTCGCTCGCTTTCATCGGATGCAATCGTTGCTCATTCAAGGTTCTGTACCTGTTCGCGCATCTGCTCGATGAGCAGCTTCAGCTCGATCGCTGACTGCGCAAGGTCGACCGCTGTGGCCTTGGAGCCGAGCGTGTTTGCCTCCCTGTTCAGTTCCTGCATCAGGAAGTCGAGCCGGCGGCCAGCCGCCCCGCCCGTATCGACGACCCGTCGCACCTCGACGACATGAGTTGCCAGGCGGCTCAGCTCCTCGTCGACGTCGGCGCGCAGGCCGTACAGCGTCACTTCCTGGCGGATACGCTCGGCGACCTCGTCGCGCGTCAGCGCGGCGGCCGATGAGAGCGGGGCGCCGAGGGCCTGGTTGAGCCGCTCGGTGAGCTTGCGCTCGACCGCGGCGCGCAGTTCGGGCAGGCGCGCACGCAGCTGATCGACGATTGCGCCGATGGCGTCGCAGCGGCTGCGCAGCCCGTCGGCGATCGCGGCACCCTCTCTCGCTCGACTCTCGTGCAGGCGATCGAGAACCTCGTCGAGCGCCGACAGCACCGATGCTCGCAGCGCCTCGGCGTCGAGCTGAGGAGCCTCGAGCGCGCCCGGCCAGGCGAGCACTTCGGCCACCGTCAACGGTGCCGCCTGCGGCAGCGCCTGCTGCACCTCGGCACCAAGCCGTTGCAGCGCAGCGAGCGCGGTCGGGTTCAGGCTCGTCGATTCGGCCAACGCCGCGCGCTGCACGCTAAGCCGGCATTCAACCTTGCCGCGGGCCAGCCGGCCGCTGATCCGCTCGCGGATGAGCGGTTCGTAGGCACGCAGGTCATCGGCGATCTTCAGGGAGAGATCGAGAAAGCGCGAATTGACGGAACGGATTTCGAGCACCGCCTGGCCGATCGGCGTCGCGAAGGAGGCGCCGGCGAAGCCGGTCATGCTGACGGGAATGGGCATCGATAGTCGGGCGGACTCGGATGTTCAGATGAGGACGGCGGTCCCGCATTGGCGCGCCGCTTGGCTAGAATTCGACCGTCTTGATCAACGGCCAGCCATCGCGCGCTGGCGCCATCGATCGTCAACCATGGCGGCGCAGAACAACGCAGCTTTGCCCGAAGGACTAGAGGTCGGCGGATATCGAATTGTAAAGAAGATATCCAGCGGCGGCTTTTCGATCGTCTACCTGGCCACCGACGAGCAAGGCAATTCGGTGGCGATCAAGGAATACATGCCGGCGGCACTGGCGAGCCGCAAGAGCGGTGAACTGTCGCCAATGGTGGCGCCGGAACACCTGAACACCTATCGCATCGGGTTGAAATGTTTCTTTGAGGAGGGCCGCGCGCTCGCCTCGATCTATCACCCGAACATCGTGCGCGTGCTGAATTTCTTCCGCGCCAACGACACCGTGTACATGGTGATGCACTACGAGTCCGGCCGCTCGCTACAGGAGCACGTAGTACGCAACCGCAGCAAGGAGCAGAAGGACGTTCTGACAGAACGTTTCATACGGCGCGTGTTCACGCAGGTCATGAACGGGCTGCGCGAGGTTCATTCGAACCGCCTGCTGCACCTCGACGTCAAGCCGGCGAACATCTACCTGCGGATGGATGGCATGCCGATCCTGCTCGATTTCGGGGCGGCGAGGCAGACACTGCAGCGTGACATCACCAAGTCCTATCCGATGTACACGCCCGGCTTTGCGCCGCCCGAACTCTACAAACGCGACGCCGAACTGGGCCCCTGGACCGACGTCTACAGCGTGGGCGCATGCATCTACGCGTGCATGTCGGGGATCCCGCCACAGGAATCGGACAAGCGGCTGAAGGAAGACAAGATGCCGGCCGCGCTGCGCGTGTTTCGCGGACTGTATTCGGCCGAACTCCTCGCCATGGTCGACCGCTGCCTTCGCTTGAATTCCCTGGAGCGGCCGCAGACCGTTTACGCCGTCCAGAAGGAACTGCTGAACAACGTTCCCGAACAGCCCGAGTTCTCGCTGTTCGAACGGACTGGCGCGCAGGTGCGCAACATCCACCACCGTGTGTCGCGGTTCATGAAGGATCACAACATCACGTGGTTCTGAGCATCGCGCCGTCGGCCCCGTGCGGCGCCGACCGGGTACGCTGGCCCTCAGGGCCCGCGAGCGCAGGGGCCGGCTGCGGGAAGGGCGGTTAGCGATGCGTTTTTCCGTCTATCAGGAGAGCAGGCAGGGCGGTCGCCGCGTCAACCAGGACCGCATGGGCTACCTGTACACACGGCGGTCGCTGATGATGATGGTGGCCGACGGGATGGGCGGGCACACGCGTGGCGAGGTTGCTGCGGAAATGACGCTGCAGACGCTGGCGACGATGTTCCAGCGCGATGCGCGGCCGCTGCTGCCAGACCCGGCGGCCTTCCTTGAACAGTCGATCCACACGGCGCACCGCGACCTGCACCGTTACCGCGCCGAGAACCGCTTGCCCGAAGCGCCGCGCACGACGGTCGTCGCCTGCGTGGTGCAGGATGGCGTCGCCACTTGGGCGCATGTGGGCGACTCGCGGCTGTACCTTCTTCGAGGCGGCCGGATCGCGCAGCGGACCTTCGACCACTCCCGCGTGCAGCAACTGGTCGCATCCGGCGCGATTCGTGCTCAGGACGTGAAGGAGCATCCCGAGCGCAACCGCATCTACAACTGTGTCGGCGCGTTCGTCACGCCGAACGTCGAGATTGCGAAGCGCGTGCCGTTGCAGGCGGGCGATGCCCTGCTGCTGTGCAGCGACGGGTTCTGGAGCGGGCTGTCGGATCAGGACATCACGGTCGCCTTCGGCAGAGTTACCGTGATGCGCGCGGTGCCGGAACTCATGGACCGGGCGATCGCGGAGGGCGGAGTGGAGCCTGACAATTGCACGGCAATCGCCATGAGTTGGGCGGGCAGCGAGTCGATGGACATGGTTCCGCCGACCGAGTCGCCGGTGTCGACGCTGGTGATTCCCGACGGCGCAGTGGCTTCCACGGTTCAGATGCCGCGGCCGGGCGAACCTTCAGCGGACGAATCGTTGACAGAGCAGCAGATCGACGAGGCGGTGGCCGAGATTCAGCGGGCGATACAGCGGGCGAGCAAGGTAATCGAGGAAAAATGAGCGGACAACGGTCGTTCGGGCGCGCCGATGGTGAACTGCGACCGGTGCGCATCACGCGTGGCTACGCGCGCTACGCCGAAGGCTCGGCGCTGATCGAGTTCGGCGATACCCGGGTACTGTGCACGGCATCGGTCGACGAGCGCGTGCCCTCGTTCCTCAAGGGGAAGGCGCAGGGCTGGCTCACGGCCGAGTACGGCATGTTGCCGCGCTCGACCTCCACTCGCACCGAGCGGGAGGCCGCGCGGGGCCGCCAGGGCGGGCGCACACTCGAGATCCAGCGGCTGATCGGCCGCAGCCTGCGCGCCGTGGTGGATCTCACGCGCCTCGGCGAGCGCACGCTCCAGATCGACTGCGACGTCTTGCAGGCGGACGGCGGCACGCGCACGGCCGCGATCACCGGCGCCTTCGTGGCGACCTGTGATGCGCTGCGCTGGCTGCGCACGCAACGGCTTATCGATGATCTACCGGTGCGCGATCATGTCGCCGCGGTCTCCGTGGGCATCCACGGCGGTCGTGTGCTGGTCGACCTCGACTACGCCGAGGACTCGACCTGCGAAACCGACATGAACGTCGTGATGACCTCCGGCGGCGGCTTCGTCGAGGTGCAGGGCACCGCGGAAGGCGCGCCCTTCACCGAGCAGCACCTCGACGAAATGCTCGCTGCCGCTCGCTCGGCGATTGCCGTGCTGGTGGACCGACAACGCGCCGCGCTCGACGCGCATTGAAGTTCGCGGGCGTGCGCAGGCTCGTGCTGGCGTCGGACAATTGCGGCAAGCTGCGTGAGTTCGTGGCGCTGCTGGCGCCGCTCGGCATCGAGGTCGTGACGCAGCGCAGCCTTGGCGTGGAACCGACCGAGGAACCCCACGAGACGTTCGTCGAAAATGCACTGGCCAAGGCGCGCCACGCCGCTCGGAGCACCGGCCTGCCGGCGCTCGCCGATGATTCCGGCCTGTGCTGCGCAGCGCTGGAAGGGGCTCCCGGCGTTCGCTCGGCGCGCTTCGCCGGCGAGGGCGCCAGCGACGCCGAGAACAACGCGGCGCTGATCCGGGCGCTGGAGCCTTTCACCGACCGTCGCGGGCATTACACCTGCGTACTGGTCGCCGTGCGCTGTGCGGACGATCCGGAACCGCTTGTGAGCGACGCGCGCTGGCACGGCGAGTTGATCGACGTGCCGCGCGGCAGCCAGGGGTTCGGCTACGACCCGCACTTCTGGCTGCCGGCACTCGGCCGCACGGCCGCCGAACTTGCGTCCGAGGCCAAGAATCGGATCAGCCATCGCGGTCTTGCAATGAGCAAACTCGCCCGTCGGCTCGCCACCGACTGGGGTTGGCATTGATCCCGTTACGCAAGGCGCCGGCGCCAGGCCCAGCCGACGTTACTCATCTGCTGAGTTCGGGAACACTGCGGCTGCCTGCGCTGCCGCCGCTCGCGCTTTACGTGCATTTTCCGTGGTGCATCCGCAAGTGCCCCTACTGCGACTTCAACTCGCACGAAGCCGCCGGCGGTTTGGACGAGATTACCGAGGCGCGATACCTTGATGCGCTGTGCGCCGATCTCGATGCCGCGCTGCCGCTGATCTGGGGCCGGCGGATCATCAGCGTTTTCTTCGGCGGCGGAACGCCGAGCCTGATGTCGGCCGCCGGGCTGGAACGGCTGATGTCGGACCTGCGCGCGCGATTGCCGCTCGAGCCTTCCTGCGAAGTCACGCTGGAGGCCAATCCGGGCACGTTCGAGGCCGCGAAGTTCTCGGCATTCCGGGCCGCGGGCGTCAATCGGCTTTCAATCGGCGTGCAGTCGTTCGACGGGGAGCAGTTGCGACGGCTCGGGCGTGTGCACGACCGGGCGCAGGCGTTGGCGGCGATCGCCGCTGCGCGACGCGAGTTCGACAATTTCAACCTCGACCTGATGTATGCACTTCCGGAACAGTCCCTGGCAGCGATGTGTGCGGACGTCGAACTCGCCCTTGAAATCGCGCCGCCGCACCTGTCCCTCTATCAGCTGACGATCGAGCCGAACACGGTATTTGCGAAGTACCCTCCGCAACTGCCCGACGAAGATACTGCGGCGGCAATGCAGGAGTGGATCGAGATCCGGCTTGCGGAGGCGGGCTACGACCACTACGAGGTCTCCGCCTTTGCCCGTCGTGGCCACGAGTGCCGGCATAACGTCAACTACTGGCAGTTCGGCGACTACTTGGGGATCGGCGCCGGAGCCCACAGCAAGATCTCGTTTCCCGGCCGCATTCTCCGCCAGGCGCGGCTAAGCCAGCCTGCCAGCTACGTCGCGGGTGCGCTGAGTGGCGCACCGCTGGCCGAGTCGGGCGAAGTGCCGCGCGCCGACCTTCCGTTTGAGTTCATGCTCAACGCGCTTCGGCTCAACGCAGGGGTGCCGGCGCGGCTTTTCACCGAGCGCACCGGGCTGCCGGCCTCAGCGATCGGACCCGGCTTGATCAAGGCCGAGGAACGCGGCCTGCTGAGGGTCGACCTCGAACGCTTTCTGCCAACGCCGCGCGGCAGGCGGTTTCTCAGTGATCTGCAAAGCCTGTTCCTCACGACGCACCATAATTAGACCTTCTTGCCCAGAAAGCGTGCATAAAGCACTACACTAGTGCTTAACGCCTCAGCTTCGTGGTCGGCATCAGTAGGCAGTTTTTCTCACGCACCGCTCACTTCATGTCGACAAGCCTTTGATGCACAAAGGCGGTGCACATAGTTTGATCGAGTGGCCGATGAGGGAGGCACGCTTCCTGCTTCATCGATTCTCGTGATCTTGGCCGCTTGGTATTCGGGCGGCCGCGAATTCACCGTCAGGAGTTTCGGATCCAACTCGCGAAAGGAGAGAGTTTCATGGGGACGCCCAAAGACGTGATCAAGATGATCGCCGACAACGAAGTCCGCTTCGTGGACTTCCGCTTTACCGACACCAAAGGCAAGGAGCAGCACGTCTCGGTGCCGGCCAAGGTCGTCGACCTGGACAAGTTCGAGCAAGGTCACGCATTCGATGGCTCTTCGATTGCCGGTTGGAAAGGCATCGAGGCCTCGGACATGCTGCTGATGCCGGACCCGGAATCGGCCCGGATGGACCCGTTCCGCGAGGAAAACACGCTCATCCTAACCTGCGACGTTGCCGAACCCTCGACCGGCAAGGGCTACGAGCGCGACCCGCGTTCGCTGGCCAAGCGTGCCGAGGCCTACCTGAAGTCGACCGGCATTGGCGACACCGCCTACTTCGGCCCCGAACCCGAGTTCTTCATCTTCGACTCGGTGACCTGGGACTCGGGGATGTGGGGTTCGTTCGTCAAGATCAAGTCCGAAGAGGCGCCGTGGTCGACCGGCATCGACTACGAGGCCGGCAACCTGGCGCACCGTCCGCCGGTGAAGGGCGGCTATTTCCCCGTGCCTCCGACCGACTCGTTGCAGGACATGCGCTCCGAGATGTGCCTGCTGCTCGAGCAGCAGGGCGTCGAGGTCGAAGTGCACCACCATGAGGTGGCGGCGCCCGGCCAGTGCGAGATCGGCACCAAGTTCGCGACGCTGGTCAAGCGGGCCGACTGGCTGCAGATCCTGAAGTACACGGTGTGGAACGTCGCGGCCAGCTATGGCAAGACAGCGACGTTCATGCCGAAGCCGGTGGTCGGCGACAACGGCTCGGGCATGCACGTGCACCAGTCGATCTGGAAGGACGGCACCAATCTCTTCGCCGGCAACGGCTACGCCGGCCTGTCGGAGTTTGCGCTGTACTACATCGGCGGGGTGATCAAGCATGCCAAGGCGCTGAACGCGATCACCAACCCCGGCACCAACTCGTATAAGCGGCTCGTGCCGGGCTTCGAGGCGCCGATCAATCTCGCGTATTCGTCTCGCAACCGTTCGGCATCGTGTCGGATTCCGTACGTGTCGAACCCGAAGGGTCGGCGCGTCGAGGTCCGCTTCCCCGATCCGACCGCCAACCCGTATCTGGCATTCGCCGCGCTGATGATGGCGGGCCTCGACGGCGTGCAGAACAAGATCCACCCGGGTGAGCCGATGGACAAGAATCTCTACGATCTGGAACCCGAGGAGGCCGCCAAGATCCCCCATCCGTGCGCGTCGCTCGACGAGGCGCTGGAGTCGTTGGACAAGGACCGCGAGTTCCTGACCCGAGGCGGTGTGTTCAGCAACGAGATGATCGATGCCTATATCGCGCTGAAGATGGAGGAAGTCACGCGGTTCCGCATGACGACGCACCCGATCGAGTTCGACATGTACTACAGCCTGTAAGGCATGCGGCTGATCGGCTGTGGAAAGGGGCGGGTGACCGCCCCTTTCCCTGTCAACCGGCAGACGACCGCGTACATGGCTATCACCCGAAACAGTCCGGCGCACAGGGCGCGAGGGCCGAACGGCTCAGCCCTAATGCCGATGCTGGCCCGCACCCGCTTCCCGTACACTTCCGCGCATGAGAGCGTTGAGTGGCGGGTCAGTGTCGACGGCGCTGGCAGCATTGCTGCTGCTGGGGGCCTCGGCCGCGGCACGGGCGAACTCGGACATCTTCGTTTGCGAGGACGCGGAGGGCCGCAAGACCTACCAGAACACCGGGGCGGGCAGGGGCTGCAAGCGGCTCGATGTGCAGCCCGCCCTGTCGGTGCCGGCACCCCGCCAGCCGCAGGGACGGTCGGCCTCGGTGGAGGCGCGACCGATCTCGCCGGCAAGCTTTCCGCGGGTGGACAGCCAGACGCAGCGGACACGCGACGGCGACCGGCGGCGCATCCTGGAGGACGAGCTCGGGGCGGAGGAATCCAAGTTGCAGGACCTGCGCACGGAGTACAACAGCGGCGCACCGCAGCGGTTGGCCGGCGAGCGCAGCGATGCCCGCTACCAGGAGCGGGTCGCGCGCCTGCAGGCCGAGGTGCAGCGCACCGAGAACAACATCGCGTCGCTGAAGCGCGAGCTGGCACTGCTGGCCCGGCAGTAGCCCGATTTCCTTTCCCTGTTGTTCGGCAGGCGCCACAGCGCCAGGTGGCGCGATGAGCGCTGTTCCTGCGTTCCGTGGCGTGACTGTGACCAGATCCGAAGCCGAGTACGCCGGCCTCGATGTCCTTGCAACCGGAGTGGTGGTCGTCGAGGCGGACGGAGCGGTCGGTTATGCGAACCAGGCTGCCGAGGTCCTGCTGGAGACCTCACGCCGGCACCTGATCGGTCAGCCGGTGCAGCGTCTGTTCGCCGACGAGCATCAGTTCGAAAGGCTCAAGCAGTCGGTGGCGGCCGGCGATGTCGGCCAGCTTCGGCACATTGTCGAACTGCGTAGGCCGCTGCGCGAGCCGGTTGTGGTTCAGGTGCTGGCCTCCGGCCTCGATACGGAAGGTGATCGGCTCGTACTCGAGATTCTCGAGATCGAACAGCAACTGCGCCACAGCCGCGAAGATCGCCAACTCGGGCTGTCGGAGGCCAACCGGCAGTTGCTGCGCAACCTTGCCCACGAGATCCGCAATCCGCTCGGCGGCATCCGCGGCGCCGCGCAGTTGCTCGAGCGTGAGCTGGCGCTCGGCGAGCAGCGGGAATTCACGCGCGTGATCATCGACGAGTCCGATCGCCTGCAGTCGCTGGTAGACCGCCTGCTCGCGCCGCATCGGGCGCCGCGCGTGGTGGCCGATTACAGCGTGCACGAGGTCTGCGAGCGCGTGCGCGCGGTCATCCTCGCCGAGTTTCCGCGCGGCCTGGAGGTTCAGCGCGACTACGACGCCTCGGTGCCGAGCGGGCGCGGCGACAAGGAGCAGCTGATCCAGGCTGTACTCAACATCGTGCGCAACGCTGCGCAGGCGCTGGCCGGCCGCATGGCAGACGGCGATGCGCAGATCGTGCTGCGTACGCGGGTCGCCCGCCACGTCACGATCGCGCGCCGGCATGCACGGCTGGCCGCCGAACTGACGGTGATCGACAACGGTCCCGGGGTTCCCGACGAACTGATGGACCGCATCTTCTTTCCGCTCGTTTCGGGTCGTGAAGACGGCACCGGGCTCGGCCTGACGCTGGCCCAGGCGTTGATCCTCGCCAACGACGGCAGTATCGAATTCGATTCCAAGCCGGGACGCACGGCGTTCCGGATCCTGTTGCCCCTCGTATGAAACCGATCTGGATTGTTGACGACGACCGCTCGATCCGCTGGGTCCTGGAAAAGGCGCTGGAGCGGCAGAACATGCCCTGCCGTGCCTTCAGTTCGGCCAAGGAGGTGCTCAGCGAACTGGAGCGCGACCAGCCGCAGGTGCTGGTCTCCGACGTTCGAATGGCAGGCCTCGATGGCATCGAGCTTCTGCGCGCCGTCAAGCGCAAGCATCCGGCGCTGCCGGTGATCATCATGACCGCGTACTCGGACCTCGACAGCGCGGTGTCGGCGTTCCAGGGTGGCGCTTTCGAGTACCTGCCCAAGCCCTTCGATGTCGACCGCGCAGTCGAACTGATCCAGCGTGCGGTCGACGAAAGCGTGCGCGAATCGGGAGAGGAGGAGACGTCGACCGCCACGCCGGAGATTCTCGGCCAGGCGCCGGCGATGCAGGAAGTCTTCCGTGCCATCGGCCGCCTGTCTCAGTCCACAGTCACCGTGCTGCTCACCGGGGAATCCGGCAGCGGGAAGGAAGTGGTGGCGCGCGCCCTGCACAAGCACAGCGCGCGGGCGGCCAGGCCGTTCATCGCGTTGAACATGGCCGCAATCCCGCGCGACCTGCTCGAAAGCGAGCTATTCGGCCACGAGCGCGGCGCGTTCACCGGAGCGCAGGCGATGCGACGCGGTCGCTTCGAGCAGGCCGAGGGCGGCACCTTGTTCCTCGACGAGATCGGCGACATGCCGGCGGAGTTGCAGACGCGCCTGCTGCGCGTGCTGTCCGACGGCTTCTACTACCGCGTCGGCGGCCAGCAGCCGATCAAGGCCGACGCACGCGTGATTGCGGCGACACACCAGAACCTCGAGGAGCGTGTTCGGCAGGGGCTCTTTCGCGAAGACCTTTATCACCGCCTCAATGTGATCCGGCTGCGGCTGCCGCCGCTGCGCGAGCGACGCGAGGACATCCCGCTGCTTGCGCGGCACTTCCTGGCCAAGAGCGCGCGTGAACTCGGCGTCGAGCCCAAGCGGCTTTCACCCGAGGCGCTTCGCTATGTCGAGCAGATGCCGCTGCCAGGCAATGTGCGCCAACTCGAGAACCTTTGTCACTGGCTGACGGTGCTGGCCCCGGCGCAGGTAGTCAAGGTCGAGGACCTGCCGCTGGAACTGCGCGAGCCAACAACGGCGGGGGCGCCCGTCGCTGCCGAGGAACGCGCCGAGCCGGCGCGTTCGGCATCACCCGAACCGATCGTTGCGGTGGCCGATGGCGACTGGGCCGGGCTGCTGCGCCAGGAAGTCGAGCGGCGACTGCGCAGCGGCGAGCAGGACCTGATGGATGCAATCACCCGCCGCTTCGAGGCGACGGTCATCGGCACCGCGCTGCGGCTGACCCACGGCCGCCGCATCGAGGCAGCCACCAAGCTCGGGCTCGGGCGAAATACGATCACGCGCAAGATCCAGGAACTGCGGCTCGAAGAAGACTGAGACAATCGCGCCGCCGCGGCGATTGGTGAAGGCATGTGCTGCGCTGGTACGGGCAGCGTCCGCCCTCCTGGCAAGCGGGCCGCAGTTTGTCCTCGGAACGGCTTTCTGTAAGCTCGTCGCGCGGTGGCCCATCGGCGCCTCTTCTTCTTCGGCGCCAAAGTTCGCGCAGACGACATGAGTTCAGACGCTTTGCGTTCCGACGACGATCCCGCGCGGGCCGAGGTTCTCGTTGCCAGCCGCCGCTTGCCGGTGGGGGCGGGACGCTGGCGATGGCCCATGCTCGGACGGTTTCAGAGGGTCGGCGTCGCGTTGGCCGCCGCGGTGTTGCTGCTGACGGTTGCCTTCGAAATCGGTAGTTGGCTCCTCCCCGGCTGGCTTGGCCACTTTCTTTCGGACCCGGCCGAAGCCAACCTCCATCACGCCCTTCACATCGTTCAAAGCATTGCTGTGCTGGTGCTGCTGGTCGGCGCAGGCGCATGGCTGCTGTACGGAGGACGGGATCGCGCCGAAGTCATCGAGCGGGCCTCTGCGATCGAAGGTGCCATCGAGTCGATGACCGCCGGTCTCGCGATCTACGACAGCAACAATCTGCTGGTCGCCTGTAACGACGCCTTTCGCCGCCTCTACCCCGAGATCAGCCAGCTGCTCGTGCCGGGCGCGGTGCGCGAGGATCTGCTGCGCGCGTACTACCCGCAGGCACCGGCGACGCTGATCGGGGGACGATCGCTCGAGCAATACATCGGAGCCGCGCTGCGGCGGCGGCAACCTGACCTGCCTTTGAACGATCGGGTGCGCTACATGCACGGGCAGTGGGTGCTGATGAGTGATTGCCGCACTGCCGACGGCGGACTGATCTGCCTGCGCAGCGTGCTGTCCGAAGAGGAACTGCGCGCGATGGCCGTCAGCCGCCAGCGGCGTGCAATGGACGACCTCGCCGACCTCACGCACGATGGGTTCTGGCGAACCGACGCCGACGGCCGGCTGGTGGAACTGTCGCCGGCGATGGCGGTGATCGCCGGCAGGTCGCGCGAGGAACTGCTCGGCCGCAAGGTCAACGAACTCGAAGGCTTCTGGTCCGATGAAGCGCAGCAGGGCGTGCTCGAGCAGCGCGTGCCGGAGCACAGGCCGTTTCCCTGGTTCCGCTTTCGCATCGAACGTGCCGACGGCAAGACGACCTGGCTTGCCGCTTGCGGCAAGCCCGTGCTGCACGCGGACGGCCGGTTCGATGGCTACTACGGCGCGGCGCGGGACATCAGCGAGGCGGAGAGCACGATCCACGCGCTGCGTCGTGACGAGGAGCGTTTCCGCGCTCTGGCACGGCTGGTCACGGAGTGGTACTGGGAGGTCGACGCCAGCCTTCGTTACACGCTGGTCCGAGGGAGCTCCGAGTTCGACGAGTCGCTCATCGACGGCATGATCGGGCAGTCTTTCGGTCAGTCTGCGATCGGCCGCGTAGACGATGCGGATCGACTGGCTGCGACGGCCGCGATGCAGCGTCGCGAGCCGCTGCAGCGGATGCCGCTGCGGGTGCGCTACACGGACCGGCCTGACCGCGTCTTCGAGATCTCGGCCGAGCCGATGTTTCGTGGCGAGACGTTCGTCGGCTATCGTGGCCTGTCGCTCGACGTGACCGAGCGGGCGATGCTGATCGAGCGGCTGCTCGCCAGCGAGGCGCGCTTCCGTGCCCTGACCGAGCTTTCGTCGGACTGGTACTGGGAGATGGACAGCGAGTATCGCTTCACGCGCATCGAATACGGCTCGCAGCTGTCACGCGCGGGTTTGCTGCCGACCGAGGATCTGCTCGGGCGCCGCCGCTGGGAGTTGGATGTCGATCTGATCCATCCGGCGACGTGGGACGAGCATCGCGCTTTGCTTCAGGCGCGACGTCCCTACCGCGACGTGCTCACGCGCAAGCGCGGGCCGGACGGAGATTTCCGCTACGTGGCTTCCAGCGGCGATCCGATCTTCGGCGCGAACGGCACGTTCCTCGGCTACCGGGGCGTGTCCAAGGATGTCACCGATCAGGTGCGCGCGAAGGAGAGCATCGAGCAACTTGCGACGACCGATTCGCTGACCGGGCTGGCAAACCGCCACGCCTTCGACGAACGTGCGCGTGCCGAACTCCTGAAGGCGCAGGCGCAGGGGCGGCGCTGCGCGCTGCTGTTCATCGACCTGGACAACTTCCGTCTGCTGAACAACGGTTATGGCCATCGTGCGGGCGACATCGTGCTGCGCACCGTGGCCGAACGGTTGCGGGAGGAAATCCCGGAGCCGCGGCTGCTCGGCCGGCGTGGCGGCGATGAACTGGTCGCGCTCATCGACGACCGCCAGGAGCCCGGGGCAACTGTCGACACCGCGCGAAAGCTGATCGAGGTGATCGCCACTCCGATGCCCGTGCTCGGCCTCGACCTGACCGTGACGCCTTCGATTGGCATCAGCTTCTTTCCGCACGACGGCGTTGACCTGGACGCACTGATCAACGCGGCCGACGCCGCGATGTACGAAGCCAAGCAGAATGGCCGCGCGACCTATGCGCTGTACACGCCGGCCGTGGCGCGCCGCGTCGACCTGCGGCTGCGCCTGGAGCAGCGGCTGCGGACGCCAATCGAATCAAGAGAGTTCCGACTGTATTTTCAGCCAACGGTCTCGCTCGCCGATGGCCGCATCGTCGGCGCCGAGGTGCTGGTGCGCTGGACGGACGCCGAGGTCGGCGAAGTCTCACCGGCCGAGTTCATCCCTATTGCCGAGGAAAGCGGCCTCGTCGTCGGGCTCGGCGACTGGGTGCTGCGCGAGGCCTGCAAAGCGCGGCAGGCCTGGCGCGCCACGGGTCTCGACATGCCACCGCTGGCGGTGAACATCGCCGGAGTGCACTTGCGCCAGGGCAGCTATGTCGACAACCTCCTCGAAACATTGGCCGAGCACGGTGTGCAGCCGGGCGAAGTCGAGATCGAGGTCACGGAGACCGGCCTGCTCGACACCTCGGCCACGGTGCGCGAAAACCTTGTGCGGCTGCGCCGGGCCGGCGTGCGACTGGCGCTCGATGACTTCGGCGTCGGCTTCTCCAGTCTCGCGCACCTGCGCGATCTGCCGATCCACCGACTGAAGATCGACCGCAGCTTCACTGTCGAGTGCATGCGCGACCCGCGCACGCTGACGATCGTCAAGGCAGTGATCGAGATGGCGCGTGCGCTCGGCATCAAGATCACCGCCGAGGGCGTGGAGACGCAGGCGCAGCAGAACTGGATGCGGCAGCTCGGCTGCGATTCTGCGCAGGGCTATCTGTTCTCGCGGCCGATGACTCCCGACGAATTCATGCGGACCTTCCTCGAGCAGGGCGGCGCGGACCGCGACCACTCGCTGATGCACTGAAGGTATCGCAATCGATGTACGCGATGGCTTCGCCATCGCACGTGCATCGATCGCGCGAGGCGCGCGCGTCGCGCGCGCCAGTCGGATGCGCGCCCTTCGGGCGGCCGGGCAGGCGCGCATGAGGGCACCGGCTGCACGCGCTGCGCTCCGCCGGCGCGGCACGACGGAGGCGGCAG
>JAHEDN010000170.1 GCA_024641225.1 Burkholderiales bacterium
CCCGACATGTCGCCGATGCCCACGCAGGTGAAATCGGTCGTCTGCGTGTCGATGCCCATCTCGCGGAAGTGGCGCTTGACGCTTTCCCACGCTCCGCGCGCCGTGATCCCCATCGCTTTGTGGTCGTAGCCGGCGCTGCCGCCGGAGGCGAACGCGTCGCCGAGCCAGTGGCCGTATTCGGCGCTGACCGCGTTGGCGTGGTCGGAGAACGTCGCCGTGCCCTTGTCCGCGGCGACCACCAGATACGGATCGTCGGGGTCGTGGCGCACGACCTGCGCCGGCGGCACGATCTTGGCTGCCACCAGATTGTCGGTGAGATCGAGCAGTCCGCGCAGGTAGTCCTTGTAGCAGGCGACGCCTTCGGCAAGATAGGCCTCGCGATCGGTGGCCGGCGGCGCTTTCTTCAGCACGAAACCGCCCTTCGCGCCAACCGGCACGATCACCGTGTTCTTGACCATCTGCGCCTTGACCAGACCCAGCACCTCGGTGCGGAAGTCCTCATGGCGGTCGGACCAGCGCAGCCCACCGCGCGCCACCTTGCCGCCGCGCAGGTGCACGCCCTCGAAGCGCGCCGAGTAGACGAAGATCTCGAACATCGGCTTCGGTTCGGGCAGCCCCGGCACCTTGCTGGGGTCGAACTTCAACGAGAGGAAGCCGCGCCGCTCGCCCTTGTCGCTCGTACGCCAGAAGTTGGTGCGCGTCGTTGCCTGGATCAGCGCCAGGTACTGGCGCAGCACGCGGTCCTCGTTGAGGTTCTCCACGCCCTCCAGCGCCTGCACGATCTGTGCCGCCACCGCACCGCAGTCCGCCTCGCGGCTGGCCGGTGTGCGATTGCCATCCGGCTCGAAGCGACGGCGAAACAGCTGCACCAGCAGCCGGGCGATGCGGGGATGAATGTTGAAGGTGCCCTCGATGAACGCCGGTGTCAGCGCGAAGCCGATCTGACGCAGGTACTTGGCGTAGGCGCGCAGCACCAGCACTTCGTCGGCCGAAAGTCCGGCGCGCAGCACCAGGCGGTTGAACTCGTCGTTCTCGATGCCGCCGTCGAGGATGCGCAGAAAGGCGTCCTCGAAGAGCGGCCTGACGGTGTCGACCTCGACCGCGTCGGTCGACAGCGCCAGCAGTTCGAAGTCGTGAATCCACATCGGCCCGCCGTGGGCCGGCTGCGCCTTCGCGGGATGCTCGGTCAGCACGCGCACGCCCATGCGTTCGAGCATCGGCAGGCTGTCGGACAGCGCGACCGGTTCTCCGGCCCGGTAGACCTTGAAGCCGAGCGTCCCGGGCGGCCCGCCCAGGGGCCGGTACAACTTGACGTCCGTCCGCCCGCTCGCCAGCGACTCGAGCTTGCGGATGTCGGCCACCGCGGCGCGCGGCGTGGTGTGCTCGCGATAGCCGCTCGCGAAGGCGCGTTGCCAGCGCTTGTAAAGCAGCGTGCCCGGTCCCTCGCCCTCGGCATCGATCAGCGCTGCGGCCAGTTCGTCTTCCCAGCGGCGGGCCGCGGTGACGAGCGCTTCCTCGAGTTCGTGCCGGTCGACGGACGGCACCTGGCCCGGCGTCGTGCGCACGGTGAACAGGATGCGGGCCAGGATGTCGTCGGTGAGCAGCACGTCGAACTCGTTGCCCGTGCCGGCGAACGCGGTCATCAGGATGTCCTGGATCTTGATCCGCAGGTCGGTGCCGTACTTGTCGCGCGGCACGTAGACGAGGCAGGTGACGAAGCGTTCGAACGGATCGCGGCGGATGAACAGCCGCAGCCGCTGCCGCTCGCCGAGCCGCAGGATGCCAATCGTGGTGTCGTAAAGCTCGTCGGTCGGGGTCTGGAACAGCTCGTCGCGCGGGTAATTCTCGAGGATCTGCACCAGCGCCTTGCCGAGGTGGCTGTCCGGCGCCAGTCCTGCTCGCGTGATCACGGCCGCCACCTTGCCGCGCAGCAGCGGGATGTCGATCACCCGCGCGCTGTACGCGGTCGAGGTCAGCAAGCCGAGGAAGCGATGCTCGCCGATCACCTTGCCCTCGGACGAGAAGCGCTTGATGCCGATGTAGTCGACATAGCCCGGACGGTGCACGGTGGCGCGCGCGTTGGCCTTGGTCAGGATCACCAGCGGCGTCGGGTCGTGCGCCAGTGCGCGCGCCTGTTTCGGGAGCACCGCAAAACTGCCCGACAGCCTCTCGTCGCCGGTCTCGCGCAATACGCCGAGGCCGCTGCCGGTCACCAGCCTCAGCGCGTCCTCGCCGTCTTCGACCACCAGGTCGTGGCAGCGGTAGCCGAGCAGCAGGAAGTTCCCGGCAGCCAGCCATTCGACGAAGGCCCGGGTCTCGTTCAGCTCCCCGTGCGCCGCCTCCGGCACCCGTGTGTCCAGTTCGCCGACGACGTCGATCAGCCGTGCCAGCATCTTCTTCCAGTCCTCGGTGACGGTGCGCACATCGCCGAGCACACGTTCGATGCCTGCGGCCAGCCTGGCCCGGCTTTCCTCGTCGACCATCCGGTCGACCTCGATATGCATCCAGGATTCGCGCGCGGCCTGGGGTCGGTCGCTGCGCGCCCACAGTCCGGTCAGCACGCCCGCCGCGTCGCGCTCGACCGCGTACACGGGGTGCGTGCGCAGGTGCAGCGTCAGTCCCAGCCGGTTGGCCTCCATCGTCGCCGAGTCGACCAGGAACGGCATGTCGTCGTTGACGACCTCGATCACCGTGTGCCGCACGGCCCAGCCGTGCTCGCTTGCGCTCGGGCTGAACACGCGCACGCGCGGCACGCCCGGGGTGCGGACGCGGCCCAGTTCCCAGTGCGACAGCGCCGCCCCGGCGAGGTCGTCGGCACTGCGCGGCGCCAGGTCTTCCGGATCGACCTGGCGGTAATACTCGCGCAGGAAGGCCTCGATCAGCGCGCGCTCGGCGGGCGCGACCTTCTGCTTCGCATGTTCGATGGCGGCTTCGAGCCGCTCCTCGTACGCCGAGGTGGCCGGTTTGTTCATCGGCGACTCCCTTGTTCTTCGAGTCAGCCAAGTATGCACCGTAGGCTGGGACCGGTCACGGCGCCACTACGGAGGCCGGCCCTAGACTTGATCCATGTTCGGAACCTTCGCCGACCGCCGCTGGGTCTTCGTCGATGTCGAAACCACCGGTTCCTCGCCCGCCCGCGAGCGGATCACGGAGGTCGGCATCGTCACCGTCGAGACCGATGGCGACGCGCAGCGGGTCAGTGAATGGTCGTCGCTGGTCAACCCCGGCGTGCCGATCCCGCCCGAGATCCAGTGGCTCACCGGCATCAGCAACGAGATGGTGCGCGCCGCGCCGCGCTTCGCCGAACTGGCCGAGGCGCTGTACGACCGCCTCGCCGACGCGATTTTCGTCGCCCACAATGCGCGCTTCGACTATGGTTTCCTGAAGGCCGAGTTCGCCCGCGCCGGCTACGACTGGCGCGCATCGACGTTGTGCACGGTGCGGCTGTCGCGGCACCTGTATCCGGACCGCAGCCCGCATTCGCTCGACGCGATCGTCGAGCGCTTCGGGCTCGAGGGCGAGCAGCGCCACCGCGCGCTTGGGGATGCGCGCGTGCTTTGGCGCCTTCTGCAGCGGCTGCGCGACCGCCACGGCGAAGCCGAACTCGAGGCCGCGGTCGACCGGCTGCTGGCGCGGCCGAGCACGCCGCCCGCACTGCCGCCGGAGCAGCTCGACGCGATCCCGCATGCGCCCGGCGTGTACTGTTTCTACGGCGCCAATGCGCACCCGATCTACATCGGCAAGAGCGTCGACCTGAAGGCGCGCGTGCTGTGCCATTTCTCGAATGACCACGCTTCCGGCGCTGACCTGCGGCTGTCGCAGGAGGTGCAGCGCATCGAGTGGGAGCAGACGGCGGGCGAGACCGGCGCGCTGCTTCGCGAGGCCGAACTGGTGAAGACGCGGCTGCCGGCGCACAACATCGCGCTGCGCCGCAAGCGCAATCAGGCCTTCGTCGCGCTCGACGCCGATTCGCGGCCGCGCTTCGTTGCCGCCGCCGGCGTGGCGCCGGAGCAGCTGCACGAACACTACGGCCCGTTTTCGTCGCGCCCCAGTGCGCGACGGTTCCTGCAGGAACTGGCGGCCGAGCACGGCCTGTGCCTAAAGACGATGAAGCTCGAAGGTCGCGCACGTCGCGCTGCCGTGGATGCGCCCTGCTTCAACTTCCAGATCCATCGCTGCCTCGGCGCCTGCACGGGCGAGGAGCCGGTCGAAGAGCACGCCAGGCGCCTTCGCGAGGTGCTCGAAGCGAAGCGCGTTCCGGCGTGGCCCTATGCCGGCGCGGTCGCGCTGATCGAGCGCGAACCCGCCGGCTTGCGGGAGGACCTGCACGTGTTTGACCGCTGGTGCTGGCTCGGCACGGTGCGTTCGCATGACGCGGCGGCGCAACTGGCGGCGACTGCGCCACGTGAATTCGACGCCGACGTGTACCGGATCGCACGCAAGGCGCTGGTCGCCGCGAACGCGCTGGCGCTCGTCGAGCTTGTTGGCGACTGATCGTCCGAGCGTCGTCCGGCTCAGACGACGGCGCCGAAGAGACTGCCCACGCCGGCGGTGAGCGCCATCGCCAGTGCGCCCCAGAAGGCGACACGCAGCGCGGCGCGCCCAATCGGTGCGCCGCCTGTCTGCGCCCCGACCGCACCGAGCCCGGTCAGGAACAGCAGCGAGGTCGCGGCGACGATCGGCGCCGTGGCCGCGGTTGGCGATACGAGTGCGGCAGCGAGAGGAAGTGCAGCGCCGACGGCGAACGTCGCGGCCGAGGTCAGCGCGGCCTGTACCGGCCGGGCCGCGTGCGTCGATGAGATGCCGAGTTCATCGCGTGCGTGAGCGCCGAGTGCATCGTGCGCCATGAGCTGGTCGGCCACCTGTGCCGCAAGCTCGCGGGACAACCCGCGCGCCACATAGATCGATGTCAGTTCCTGCGCTTCGAGTTCGGGCTCGGCGGCCAGCTCGGCCCGCTCGCGTTCCAGGTCGGCGCGTTCCGTGTCCGCCTGCGAACTGACCGACACGTATTCGCCGGCGGCCATCGACATCGCTCCGGCGACGAGCCCCGCCACGCCGGCCACCATGAGTTCGCCGCGACCGCCCCCGGCGGCTGCGACTCCGACCAGCAGGCTCGCGGTCGACACGATCCCGTCGTTGGCGCCCAGCACCGCCGCGCGCAGCCAGCCGATGCGCTCCGTGCGATGAAGTTCGGGATGGGTGGTGCGCGGCATGGCGGGCTCCTCGGTCGGGTTCGCGGGCAACAGCGCGCGTGGTTGACTACGGCCGAAGTCGCGCCGCGGCGCGCAGCAGGAAACCGCTACGGCGGATGGCGGTCACGACGGCTTCAGCCTGCATGATCACTCTCTGGCGAACGTGGGAGCGTCGGCCTCGGCTCGGGCAAGTGTGTGGCCTCCGCCCGCCGCGCGATCTCACGCGTCATGCCCTTGAAGATGAACAGGTGCGCGGGTACCAGCGCGTACCAGTACAGCAGCCCCCACACGCCCTGCGGGTGCCAGTACGCGGTGACGGTCACGCGCGTGTGCCCAGCGTCGAGCGGTTCGATCTCGAACTCGATGACGCCGGCCCCTGGAGCGCGCATGCCGAAGTCGAGCGTCAGCCGTCGCTCGACTTCAAGCGCCATCACGGTCCAGTAGTCGATGGTGTCGCCGACGCGAAGATCGGTCGGATGGCGCCGCCCCTTGGTGAGTCCCGGCCCACCGGCCAGCCAGTCGATCCATGCGCGAATCGTCCACAGCGGCGCGGCGTAGTAGTAGCCGACGTCGCCGCCCAGTTGGGTGACGATTCTCCACACCGCGGCTGGCGTCGCGCGTGCCACCGCGCTGCCGGCGGCGCGCTTCGCGTAGAAGGCGTAGTCGTGGCGACCGCCGCGGAACATCAGCGCGCCTTCGGTCCAGCGCGCGGCGACCGTGTGCGCCTTTTCCGCGTCGAGGGCGGCGGCAACCGACTCCTTGAACGTCAGCAGCTTCTGCGGCACCAGATCACGTAGCGCCGCGTCGTCGGCAGGGATGTCGTGCTTGAGCCCGCCGATCAGCGCGCGGGCGATGTTGGCCGGCACGGTGGTGATCAGCGCCAGCCAGTAGCTGGAAAGCT
>JAHEDN010000171.1 GCA_024641225.1 Burkholderiales bacterium
CCTGCTCGCGACGAACCCGAAACCGACGGACGCCGACATCGACGCGGCCCTGACCAACCTGTGCCGCTGCGGCACCTACCCACGGGTCAGACAGGCCATCCACGCGCTCGCGGCCGATCCGGCAGGCCCCACGAGCCCGGCCACACCCGCGCGCACCACCGGCCAGAGATCCTGAGGAGAGCCGCCATGACGATCGCCGCAACCCGTCGTGAGTTCATGAAGGTTTCGACCATGCTGGCCGGGGGCTTCGCGCTGGAGTTCTGCTTCCCGCTGGCGAGCCGTGCCGCCGCCGACGCGGTGACCGAAGTCAACGCCTGGATCCTGATCCACCCGGACGACCGCGTCATCATCCGGATCGCCCGCTCCGAAATGGGGCAAGGCACGATGACCGCGCTTGCGCAACTGGTCGCCGAGGAACTCGATTGCGACTGGTCCCGGGTCGGCACCGAGTTCGCGTCGCCCAACGAGCACATCCGGCGCAAACGCATCTGGGGCTCGATGTCCACCGGCGGCAGCATGGGCGTGCGCTCGTCGCAGGACTACGTGCGCAAGGCGGGTGCGAGCGCGCGCGAGATGCTGGTCGCGGCCGCGGCAGCGCAGTGGCGGGTGCCGCGCGCCGAGTGCGGCGTCGAGCGCGGCGTCATATCGCACCGGGCCAGCGGCCGGACACTTCGATACGGCCAGGTTGCCGCGGCGGCGGCGCGGCTGAAGCCGCCGCAGGACCCGAAGCTGCGCGACCCGAAGGACTGGAAGATCGCCGGCAAGGGCGTGCACCGCCTCGACATACCCGACAAGGTGCTGGGCAAGCCTGTCTTCGCCGCAGACGTCTCGCTGCCGGGCATGCTGCATGCTTCGATCGCGCAATGCCCGGTCTTCGGCGGCAAGGTCGCCGACGTCGACGCGCGCGAAGCGGAAAAGATGCGCGGCGTGAAGAAGATCGTGCGCGAGGCGGACTTCGTCGCGGTCATCGCCGACAGCTGGTGGCGCGCCGACGAGGCGCTGCGCAGGGTGAGGATCGAATGGGACGATGCCGGCAACGGCAACGCCAGCAACGAGAGCGTCGCCGCGATGCTGGAGCAGGGCCTCGGCGATGCGAAGCTGCCGCAGGCGCGCCGGATCGGCGACACGGCGTCGGCGCTGGCGTCGGCCGCGACGGTGATCGAGGCCGAATACCGTTCGCCCTACCTCAACCACGCGACGATGGAGCCGCAGACCTGCACCGCCTGGCTGAAGCCGGAAGGCTTCCTGGACGTGTGGACCTCGACGCAGAACGCCGAGGCCTCGATGGCAGCCGCAGCGGAAGCCGCCGGCCTGCCGCTCGAAAAGGTCGAGGTGCACAAGATGATGCTCGGCGGCGGTTTCGGCCGCCGCGGCGCGCCGCAGGACTTCGTGCACCAAGGCGTCGCGATCGCCAAGGCCATGCCCGGCGTGCCGGTCAAGCTGATGTGGTCGCGCAGCGAAGACATGCAGCACGGCTTCTACAGACCGGCCAGCATCGCGCGGATGAAAGCCGGCCTCGATGCGCAGGGCAGGCTGATCGCGCTGCATTCGAAGATCGCCTGCCCCTCGATCATCCGTGTGCTGATGACGCAGGCGCCGGTGCGCGACGGCATCGACTTCACCGCAGTGCGGGGGTTCAGCGACCTGCCCTACACGGTGTCGAACCAGCAGGTCGACTACGCGATGCGCAACGGCCACGTCCCGGTCGGCTTCTGGCGCGCACCAGGCCAGCAGAACGAGTTCTATCGCGAGTGCTTCATCGACGAGCTGGCGATCGCCGCGGGCAAGGACCCGGTGGAGTACCGGCTGTCGATGCTGAAAGAAGGCGACAAGCACCGCCTCGTGCTGCAGGCGGCGGCGCAGGCCGCAGGCTGGGGCGCACCGCTGCCTTCGGGCCGCCACCGCGGCGTCGCGCTCGCGCATGGCTTCGGCAGCTACGCGGCGATGGTCGCCGAGGTTTCCGTCGGCGCGAACGGCGCAGTCAAGGTCCATCGCATCGTCGCCGCGATCGACTCGGGCCACGTCGTCAATCCCGACACCTGCCGCGCGCAGGCCGAGAGCAATGTTGCGTTCGGCCTGAGCGCCGTCCTGCACCAGCGGAACAACCTGAAGAACGGGCGCATCGTGGAGTCGAACTTCCACGATTTCCCGCTGCTGACGATCGCCGAGATGCCGAAGGTCGAGACCGTGCTCGTGCCCACCGGCGATTTCTGGGGCGGGCACGGCGAGCCGGCCATCCTGCCGCTGGCGCCTGCCGTGTGCAACGCGGTCTCCCGCGCCAGCGGCAAGCGGGTCCGCACGTTGCCGCTGAAACAAGACGACCCGCGCGGCGCGTGAGGGCGGGTCTGCCCCGCCTCGTCGCAGCAGGCGACGGACCGCCCTCAGGGATTGAGAGCGACGGCTACCGTGTTTGGCCGGGGCGCCGGCGGGCGCGGTTCCAGGCACTGACGAATACGTTGTTCGCGCCGCCGCCGCACGTTGAGTCTTGGCCGCCCCACAACCCGTCCGCCATCGTGGTCAGCCGATCCGCTGCACACTGTCGGGCCGCTCTCCCGCTCTCCCGCTCGCACCCATGCCGCCCTTCCGCTTCGACAACACCTATGCCCGCGAACTGCCGGGCTTCTATGTGCACTGGAAACCCGCGGCAGTTCCCGCGCCGCGGCTGCTGTTCCTCAACGATGCGCTGGCCGACGAGTTGCAGCTCGATGCCGCGGCCCTTCGCAGCGCCGACGGTGCGGCGCTGTTCGCAGGCAACGCACTGCCGGACGGCGCCGAGCCGATCGCGCAGGCCTACGCCGGCCACCAGTTCGGCGGCTTCTCGCCGCAGCTCGGCGACGGCCGCGCGCTGCTGCTCGGAGAACTGATCGACCACGGCGGCCGCCGCCGCGACATCGCGTTCAAGGGTTCGGGCCGCACTCCGTTCTCACGCGGCGGCGACGGCAAGGCGGCCGTCGGCCCGATGCTGCGCGAGGTGCTGATCGGCGAGGCGATGCACGCCCTCGGCATCCCGACGACCAGGGCACTGGCGGTCGCCGCGACAGGAGAGCCCGTCCACCGCGAGGTGACGCTGCCCGGAGCGGTGCTCACGCGCGTGGCCGCGAGCCACCTGCGCGTGGGCACCTTCCAGTTCTTCGCGGCACAGGGTGAGCTCGACAAGCTGCGCCAACTGGCCGACTACACGATCGCACGCCACGACCCCGCGCTGGCTGCGGCGCCCGAGCGCTACCTCGCGCTGCTGCACGCCGTCGCCGCGCGCCAGGCCGCACTGATCGCGCAATGGATGAACGTCGGCTTCATCCATGGCGTGATGAACACCGACAACATGGCGCTCTCGGGCGAGACGATCGACTACGGCCCGTGCGCCTTCATGGAGGCCTATGACCCGGCCACCGTATTCAGCAGCATCGACCACGGCGGCCGCTATGCCTATGGCAACCAGCCGCAGATCGCGCGCTGGAACCTGGCCCGATTCGCCGAGACCTTGCTGCCGCTGATGGCAGACGCCGAAGACGAGCCGGCGATCCAGCGCGCGGTGGCACAGGTGACGGGCGTGATCGACGAATTCCCCGGTCTCTACGCTGCGGCGCTGTTGGACGGCCAGCGAGCCAAGCTCGGGTTGCTCAAAGCCATGGCCGCCGACGATGCCGCCGATCGCGCGCTTGTTCAGGATTGGCTGGCGCTGCTGCACGCGCGGTCCGTCGATTTCACGCTCGGCTGGCGGCGGCTGGCCGATGCGGCCGATGAGTCCGAGGGGCGCGACGCGCCGCTGCGTGCGCTCTTCGTCGAGCCGGCGGCGCTGGACGCCTGGTTGGCGCGCTGGCGCGAGCGCTGCGCCCGCGATGACGCAGCAGGCGGTCCCGGCGCCGGTGAACGCGCCGCACGCATGCGGCGCGCGAGCCCGTGGGTCATCCCGCGCAACCACCGCGTCGAGGAGGCGCTGGCGGCCGCGATGAGCGACGACGACCTCATGCCGTTCGAGCGGCTGCTCATCGCGCTGCGCCGGCCATACGACGAAGCGCCGGAACTCGCGCCGTATGCCGAGCCAGCGCCGGCGGAAGCCACGGCTGGTTACCAGACGTTCTGCGGGACATGACGTGGCACGCCACTGCGTGCCCTACTGACCCGGTGCCATCTGCGGTCGCGGAAGCTGGTCGGGTGGGCCCGCCGGCGTCAACGACCGCGGTAGGGCCTGTTCAGGTCGATCGCGGATTGGCTGGACCGGCGACGAAGCGGCGCATCAGGATGCCAGCCGCAGCCAGATCTCGTTGCGTCGCATGAACCACGGAATCCACGGCGGGTCGTAGCGCGAATACACCGGCGGGCCGGTGACCGGAATCCCGGCGGCGTCGACCGCGCGCTGCAGGGCCTGCAGGTGCTCCTCGTAGTTGCCCTCGGTCCAGAAGCCCGAGTAGCGGATCACCGCGTATCGCGTGGCCGGCACCTCGCGGAGTTTCACCTGCGGGTCCAGCGGCTCGGGCAGCGTTTCCATCGTCGAACCCACGGGCATCACGAACTGGACCCGCCAGCCGCCCTCGGCCGCGGCCTGCGTCACCGGCGCGGTCATCTCGATCTTCTGCGGCGCAGGTGCCTGCGTCACCGGCGCCGTCATCGGGATCTTCCGCTCGCCCTTGTTGCGGCCGAAGATGTAGCCCGCCAGCAACCTGAAGCCCTGGTTGCCTGCCTCGCCGGCAGAACCCGGCACCACCACCTCGGCGGCGATGTACGGCGGATACTCGCGCACCTCGAAGCCCTCGTGCTGCCCGACGACGGTGTACTTCGGCTCTTCGGCGGCGCGGACCATGGTGCTGCACAAAACGAGGGCGAGAGTGGTGGCGAGCGTGGAGAGTGTCTTCATCGGGGTAGTCCTGTGCAGGCCTGTCTGCGTCGGACTGGCGACGCGCCGGCGCCTCGGCGCCGAGAGCACACGATAGCGCCGGATCGATCGATGCGCCGGGCGGGGCGCACAATGCCCTGATGCAAGCGCGGACGCCGCAACCTGTCGGCAACAGGCGCTAGCCGATCCTGCGCAGCAACAGCACGCGCGCCGCGCCGAAGGCCACCAGCAGGCCGATCACGACCGCGCCGATGCCCATCACCTGCAGCAGCCCAGGCACCTCGCCGAGCACGGGGATCGCGATCACCGATGCAGCGCCCGGCACCAGCGCGCCGAAGAAGCCGGCACGCCCGCTGCCCAGCAGCGCCGCGGCGCGGCTGTAGGCCAGCACCGCCACCAGCCCCGCGCCCAGGCCCTGTGCCAGCAACTGCAGTGACAGCATGCCGGCGCCGGCATGGGCCAGCCGGTCGAGGTCGGCGACGAGGAGGAACACCGGCGCCACCATCGCCAGCGAGAGCACCACCACCGCGGCGGTCACGCGCAGCGGGTCCACCTGCCAGCGGCGCGAGAGCGCGCCGAACAGACCCCAGCACGTACCGGCGAGCACGAACAACCCGTCGCCCAACGG
This sequence comes from Burkholderiales bacterium, assembly GCA_024641225.1. Classification (GTDB taxonomy): domain Bacteria; phylum Pseudomonadota; class Gammaproteobacteria; order Burkholderiales; family Burkholderiaceae_F; genus JADJWR01. The sequence goes on from JAHEDN010000171.1 coordinate 5,463, forward strand.
CGTCAGGCCGTCGCCCCCGTGCATCAGACCGTCGCCGCCGATGAAGACCAATCCGAGCGTCACGAAACCGGCGCCGACGGCACTCTCTCGCGTCCAACGCTGGTGCGCCAGCCAGGCCGACAGCGTCAGGCCGGCCAGCATCTGGCAGGCCGGCGCGATCACCGCGCCGTGCGCCAGCGGCGCGAGCGCGAAGCCGCTCATGAACAACAGGCTGAAGCCCGGCCCTGCGAGCACGGTGAGCACCAGGCCGCGCCGCCAGCCGATGCCGCCCAAGTCGCGCCAGCCCCAGCGGAAGAAGAACGGCGCCATCAGCAGCGCGCCGGGCAGGAAGCGCAGCAACGTCAGGTCGCCCGGGCTCAGCCCCGCCTTGACGGCGTAGCGGGCGAGCACGGTGTAGTTGGCCCAGATGGCGGCCGCCAGAAAGCCCCAGGCCATACCGGCGGCGAAGGCCGGGCGCGGCGGGGCGTCGACGTTCATCGCCCCGAGGCTATCACCGCCACGCGTGCGCGGCCGGCCAGGTTTGCGCGGCGCACTTGCTGCGCGATCCCGGCGGCGGCGACGCGCTGAGTGCCCCCCTCCGAGAATCGGAGTGCCGCTTGAGGCTGCCGCCTGCGGCGCCCCGGGCTATG
>JAHEDN010000172.1 GCA_024641225.1 Burkholderiales bacterium
ACTACCGGCGCGAGCGCGGCGAGCTCCCGCATTTTTCGCGCGTCGTCGTCGAGACGACCGGGCTGGCGAGCCTCGGGCCGATCTCCTCCGCCCTCGCAGGCGGCACCTTCGTCTCGCGGCAATTCCACCTCGGAGCGATCGTCGTCACTGTCGACGCGCTGCACGGGGCCGCGCAGATCGACGCACACGCGGAAACGCGCGAGCAGATCGCAATGGCGGACCGGATCGTGCTGACCAAGGTCGACCTTGACGACGGCGGAGTGGCCGAGCGCACCAGGGCCGCGATCGCCGCGCTCAGCCCGACTGCGCCGCTGATGACCGCCTGCATGGGCGCGATCGATCCGCTATGGGTGACCGCCGATGTCCGCGAGGCTGGACCGCCGGCCGTTGCACTAGCGGCACAGGGCGCGGGCCACAGCGCGCACGGGGACAACGACTCCCGCGCGGCACACCATCACGACGGCGGCGGCGCTTCGCACATCCACGACCACGGCTACGTGTCAGCGGCGGCGCGCATCGATCGGCCGATAAGCTGGTCGCGTTACGCGGCGTGGGTCGCGAAGCTGCAGCGCGAGGGCGGGACCCGATTGCTGCGGGCGAAGGGGTTCCTTGCCTTTGACGACGGCGCCGTGCGGGCGATCCAGGGGGTGCAGCTGCTGTTTTCGCCGCCCGCGCCGATCCACTGGACGATCGACCCGTCACTCGTCGGCACGGTTGTGCTGATCGCCCGCGACATCGAGCCGCGGTCGCTGCAGGCACTGCTCTCCGCGCTGGGCACAGACGGCAGCGATGCGTGAAGCCGGAGGTCGTAGCCCAGGGCAGTCCGCCGCGCAGGCGGCGCGCGAAGATGGCTGAGGCGCTCGTCACTGGCAGCGCGTCGGGCATCGGCCTTTGCGTTGCCCGCCGCCTGCTGGCGAATGGATGGGCGGTGCACGGCGTCGACCAGCAGCGGCCACCGTCGGATCCCGGTCCGGGCTATACGCACCACCTCGTTGACCTTGCCAACGTAGCGGCGCTCGACGCGCTCGCGTTGCGCGTCGGGGCGAATCGCCTGGCCCTCGATGCACTGGTTCACGCCGCGGGAATCATGCGCCCTGACGACGACGCCGAAACCCGCGCCGACGCCGGGCGTCGCTTGTGGCTGATCCATGCTTTCGCAGCGCACCGGCTGATCGAGGCGCTGGCGCCGCGGCTGCCCGACGCACGTGGCAGGGTCGTTCTCGTGTCGAGCCGCGCCACGCAGGGGCGCGCCGGTCGGGCTCTCTACGCCGGCTCGAAGGCGGCACTCGACGGCATCGCGCGCAGTTGGGCCGCCGCGCTCGTCCCACGCGGGATCACAGTGAACGTGATCGCTCCGGCGACGACGAATACGCCGATGCTCGCCGACCCCGCGCGCGCGTCGGCGCGAATCATGCCTCTACCGATCGGACGGCTGATCGAGCCGGACGAGATCGTCGATATCGTCGAGCTTCTGCTCGGCAGAGCCGGCGGTGCGATCACGGGCCAGACGATTCTGATGGACGGCGGCGTGTCGATCTGTGGCGGTCAAGCCTTGCGGGACGAATGCGGCGGCGCCTTGGACGGGCCCAAAGTCGGCAGCGCGTCCGGCACGCGCGGAACATCCTGACCTGACGGGAACCTTCGGGCCCGCGATTTCTGGAAGGCCGGACGGCACCGAGCTAAGGAAGCTAACTCGGTTGACTTCCCGTTACCCGACATTTCCAAGGTCGATATCGACCCTTTGCCGTCGTTTGAAATCTTTTGCTTGGACGACCGGTTGAATCCGCCCCAGTGACCTGTCGTTCGGCACGACCGCAGAGACTTGATCCAGCCAGCAAGAGCAGCCGTTCGGAGGCGACGACCGATGGCGTCGGCCGATCGGCGAACGAAAGGCTGCTGTGCAGACGAACCGGCCGCGCGCAACCGGTCAAGGTTGACCGCGCGACGCCTACTTGCTGCGAGAGTGCTGTCGCTTCGGCCCTGATCGTTTGGGCCGGTCCGCGGCCCGACCGGTTGCCGAGCGCGCGCACTCGATGGCCACACGCGCGCGGATGATCTCGGCCAGCCTCGCCGTTGCCGGCCCGGCGTGTTCGCGGTCCGCGTAGATCAGATAGAGCTCGGCGAAGCGCTCGCCGCCTTCGCGCGCGGCGACGGGTTTCAGCGCGCCCGAGGCCAGTTCCTCGCGGATCCGCTCTTCCGGCAACCACGCGAAGCCGTAGCCGCGTCGAACGGCCTCGATCGACGTCGCCATGTGACTCACCGTCCAACGCGCCATCGTCTCCATCGACGTTGGTGAGTCGCGCGCGGGGCTCGACTCGCGCACGACTAGGTGCCGGTGCTGGCGAAGGTCGCGCAGGGTCGCCTTGCGGCCCAGCTGCTGCAGCGGGTGGTCGGGGCTCGTCACCAGCACGAAGCGCACGCGCATCAACGGCTCGCCAAGGAATCCCACCGGGACGCTGCCGAAGATTGCGAGGTCGGCCATTCCCGCCGTCAAGGCGTCGGTCCTGTGGCCCAGCACCGACTCGATCACCTCAACGCGCGTGTGCGGACTGTCCTGTCCGAGTTGGGCGAGGCAGTCGAGCAGCAGCCACGACGGGAAGATGATCTCGACCGCAATGCCGACCTCGGCCTCCCAGCCCGCCGACAGCCGCTGCGACGCCTGCTCGACGGCGTTCGCCTCGTCCAGCAGATAACGCGCACGTCGGTACAGCAACTGGCCGGTCGGTGTCAGCACGGCCTTGCGTCCGTCGATGCGGAATGCCGCCACGCCGAGAAGCGTCTCGATCTGCTGCACCGCGTACGTCACGGAGGACTGGCTCTTGTGCAGCCGTTCTGCCGCCTTCGCGTAGCCGCCCGCATCGACGACGGCCGTGAACGCACGCCATTGGTCGAGGGTGATACGTGGCGCCATCATCGAATCAATCGATAGGTTTGAGGCAAATTTTCGGCTTTTTTATCGAATCTGCCAACCGCATCATGTCGGCATCAAGGAGGTCGCAATGAAGAAAGTCATCAGCATCCACCGCCAACGCGCCGGGCATTGGGTCGGCGACGGATTCCCCGTGCATACCGTCTTTCACTACCAGGAGCAGCCCGAACTGTCACCGTTCCTGCTGCTCGACCACGCCGGTCCGCACCACTTCGCGCCGTCAAGTCGGCAACGCGGCGTCGATTGGCATCCGCATCGCGGCTTCGAAACCGTGACGGTCGTCTACGACGGTGAAGTCGACCATCGCGACACCGCCGGCCATGGCGGCCGCATCGGTGCCGGCGACGTGCAGTGGATGACAGCCGGCGCCGGACTGCTGCACAAGGAATTCCACAGTCCGCAGTTCACGCGCAGCGGTGGCCGTTTCGAGGTGCTGCAACTCTGGGTCAACCTGCCGCGCGTGGCCAAGATGACGCCGCCCCGCTACCAGCCGCTGCTGGTGCGCGACATCCCGGCGGCAGTGCTGCCCGAGCGCAGCGGCAAGGTGCGCGTGATCGCCGGCGAATTTGCCGGCATCGCGGGCCCGGCACGGACGTTTTCGCCGATCAACCTGCTCGATGTGCGCCTGGTCGCCGGCAAGCGCCTCGCGCTCGATTTGAAGGCGGGCTACACGGCAGCGCTGTATGTGCTGCAGGGGGATGTCGTCGTCAACGGCGACGATCTGGCGCGCGCATCTGAGCTCGTCGTGCTCGACCGCTCTGGAGCCGAGGTGACGCTCGAGGCGCGCGCCGATGCCACGGTGATGGTGATGAACGGGCAGCCGATCGACGAACCTATCGCCGGTTACGGGCCGTTCGTGATGAACACGCGCCAGGAAATCCAGCAGGCGTTTGCCGACCTCCAACAGGGGCGGCTCGGCGTTGTGCCGGAAGAAACCAAGGAGGTAGTAACCGTATGAAGACGCTGCTCGTAATCCGCTCCAGCATCCACTCCGACACCAGTCAGTCGAGCCGTCTGGCCGACCGGTTCGTTGCGCGGTGGCGCGCTGCCCATCCGGGCGGTAAGGTGGTCGTGCGCGATCTTGCGCAGGAGCCCGTAGCGCACATCGATGCGGAGCGCTTCGGTGCCTTCATCGCCAAGCCCGAAAGTCGCACGCCCGAGCAGCAGGCCATCGTCGCCTACTCCGATGCGCTGATCGACGAGTTGCGCAGTGCCGATGCGGTCGTGCTGGCGGTGCCGATGTATAACTTCGGCGTCCCATCGACGCTCAAGGCCTACTTCGACCATATCGCCCGCGCCGGTGTGACGTTTAGCTACACCGAGAATGGGCCGGTCGGCCTGCTGACCGGGAAGAAGGCGTATGTGTTCGCCACGCGCGGCGGCCTGTATGCCGGAACACCACGCGACTCGCAAACGCCCTATCTGCGTTCGTTTCTCTCGTTCATCGGCCTCGACGACGTGCAGTTCGTCTATGCGGAAGGCCTTGCCATCAGTGCGGCGAGCCGTGAGCAGGCGCTGTCGCGAACGCACGCCGAAATCGATGAGGTATTCGAGTCCGAACTCGCGGCAGCCTGAGCGCTCCTCCGCCTCTTGAGCTGCAGATCAGTCACCGCGAGGACCAAGCGCTCGTCAGCCGACATCAATAAGCTGGAGTTTGAATCCTCCCGTTCGGAATTGCCGCCAAAGCGACCTCTTCATGCAGCATTGCTGCCAAATGGGCTGACCGAGTCGGGTAACTGGAGTTGGCCGGCAGTACGAGTTCGCGATCAGCGCCGTAAGGCGTCGGTCGCGATAGCTGCATCGGCCGGCGAATGTCTGCCTTCTGCGAGCACGGCGATCTTCTGCGAAGGGCAAGGCCCGGCCAAATCCGGAAATCGGAATCCATCAAAAGACGACCTTCGGAATGACCACTCCGAAAGTGCAGCGGCCGCACTTCCACGCGCCGCGCGGCAATTAGCCAACGCGAGCGGTCCCACCAGCAACTTCATTGCCGCGTAGACCATGGGGGCGAGTGGTCTCCCATGGAGCAGTCGAGGCCGCCTCTAGCGTTAACGACTATCTCGCTCGCTATCGGCGAAAATTGTCGTGCCCTGGAAAGGCGGCGCCATCAGTCCATTTTGACGTCAGTACCGGCTCGTCGACGTCATCGGCTCCTTCCCATCGGCCCGGGGCAAGGATGAAGATGCGGGAAGTCGGGGCGCCTATAACCAATGGCAGGATCGCATGGGTCAGAATCACACAGCATTGACTGAACGACCCTGACACCTACGGAGGAACAATGACCGCCGTCACCCAGATCGAGGTCGACCAAAGGGTCTTTGACCTCTACGACGAGTACTGCCACGGCGATATCGACCGGCGCGAGTTTCTGAGACGCGCCGGGGCATTCGGCGCAGCGAGCCTGGCGATGGCGCAGGCGCTGATCCCGCAATACGCCCAAGCGCAGACGGTCTCCTTGACGGATTCGCGGATCAAGGCCACATACATCAGCTATCCATCGCCGGGCGGCAACTCCGGCACGATGCGCGGGTACCTCGTGCAGCCGACGGGCGCAGGGCCGTTCCCGGCCGTGCTGGTGATCCACGAGAACCGTGGGCTCAATCCATATATCGAAGACGTTGCTCGCCGCGCGGCGGTGGAAGGCTTTGTCGCCCTTGCGCCCGACGGCCTCGCGCCGCTCGGCGGCTATCCGGGGAACGACGATGACGGACGTGCGATGCAGGCGAAGCTCGATCAGGCGAAGCTCCGCACGGACATGCTGAACAGCGCGCGCTACCTGAAAGCCAATCCGCTGTCGAACGGCAAGCTCGGCGCGACGGGATTCTGCTGGGGCGGCGGGACGACCAACTATCTCGCGGTGGCGATGGGCGCGGACCTGCAGGCGGGCTCGCCTTTCTATGGCGCAGCGGCAGAGACCGCTTCGGTGCCCAGGATCAAGGCGCCGCTGCTCATCCACTACGCGGAGAACGACGATCGCATCAATTCGATGTGGCCGGCTTACGAGGCGGCGCTGAAAGCGGCGAATGTTCGCTATGAGGCACATGTGTATCCGGGCACGCAGCACGGCTTTCACAACAACTCGACGCCGCGCTATCAGGAGGCCGCGGCAAAGCTCGCCTGGGAGCGAACGGTCGCGTTCTTCAG